>CAIUHT010000608.1 GCA_903898975.1 uncultured Planctomycetaceae bacterium | reverse complement strand
TTCCTCCAAGAATCCCGGAACGCTGGTCGCTGCATTCCGAGTTCGACCATGGCTCCCACACCATGCTCACCTGCCATCAGTGTCATGGTCGGCGGAACTCGGCAGGCAAGTGGGAACCAGTCTCCACCAGTTCACTGACTGAGGATGTGCTGCTTCCGGGCATTGAGAACTGCCGGGAATGTCATTCCAGTTCTCCCACCGTCATGGCGGGAGCGACCGGGGTGAAACTGAACGGGGCCGGGCATCTTTGCGTGGAGTGCCACGTGTACCACGCCCCGCCCGATCCCGCATGGCATCGGGAGGCCGCTCGACCCGCGGCGGGGTCGACGGGAACAACCAGGCCCGCCGAGGTCGACGATTCAAATCCAGCTCCCGATTCCGCCCAGCCCGCTGGCGCCCCCCCCTCGACCGATCGAGCCAAATCTTCCCCTCGCAAATCCCGCTGGCAGCCTGCTTCCCGGTTTTCTCAATCGTCCCCGTAGATCCTCCCTGTCGATCGTTCCTGTTGAGCCGACCCATGCGTCCACAAGGCATCTCCTGCGGTATGGCCCTGAAGATTGTGGCGGTTGGCTGGACCCTGCTGCTGGGGCTACCGGCGTGGGTCCAGGCAGAGGGGGAGGGTTCGCACTTTCGACTGATCGGAACGGGTGGGTGTTCCGCGGCGAACTGTCACGGTCGGCCCCCGGGGGAAGATCAGAAACAACTGTCGTTTCATCCCGGAAATGAGTACGGGATCTGGGTGCACCGCGACCCCCACGCCAAGGCGTACACGGTGCTCTTCAACCGGCAGTCGCGAGATATGGCGAAGCGGTTGGGCCTGGAGTCGGCGGCGACCGCGAAGGTCTGCCTGGCCTGCCACTCGACGCTGTCGGAAACCGAGATGAAAGCCTCCCAGGAAGATTTTGCGAGCGGACTCAGTCGCAGTCCGGACCGGCGGGCCCAGTTGCGGGATGGGGTCAGTTGCGAAGCCTGCCATGGGCCGGCGGAAGGTTGGCTCCAGCCGCACAAGCAGACGGAGTGGCGGAAATACACCAACCTCGGCGCAGTGGGATTTAAGGACAATCGGAAAGAGGCAGACCGGGCGAAAGCCTGCGTCAGCTGCCACGTGGGTGGACCGGGGCGGGATGTCGACCACGACTTGATCGCCGCGGGGCACCCCCGGCTGACGTTCGAACTGGCGGCGTACCAAAGGCAGTACGTGCGGCATTGGCCGGAGGAGAAGACGGGGAGCCTGGCACAGTTGTGGGCGGACGGGCAGCAGCAGTCAGCGTTGGCCGCATTGGAGCAACTGGAGCGTCGTGCGAACGGGACGAAGCCCGTCACCCCGTGGATCAAGCAGGCACACGAGAACCTGGGGCTTCCTGGTAAGGCCGAGAGTCCGTGGCCGGAGTTCTCGGAGCTCAGCTGTTATGCGTGCCACCACGACCTGGCGCAGCCAAGCTGGCGACAGGCACGGTCGGGGGGGAGTGCCGGGGTCGCGGAGTGGGGTTCGTGGACCTTTGCCCTGTGGCCGATCATCGCTCGCAACCAGGCTTCGCCAGAGATCGAAAAGGGGCTGCTGCAACTGGGGCAGATGGTCAATGATCCGGGTGTGTCACGCGAGCTCGTCGCCAGGCAGGCGGCAGACTTGCACCAGCGGATTGTGGGGCTGAAGCCGGACCCGGTCCAATTGGGAGTCAACTGGCTGACGGGACCCGAAGGGGTCCCCGTGCGCGAGTGGGACCACGTCGCTCAGGTGGTGCTGGCCCTGGAAGCGTTGCGGCCCGATCTGGGCAAGCAGCTGCAGGCGGCGCGTCGGCGGCTGTTGTTTCCGCAATCGACGAGCAAGGGCTTCAACAGTCCGCGAGATTTCGGTGGCGAGGAGGGTCCCCTGACGCTGGAACAGTTCGAAGCACTCCGGGCGGAGTGGGCCCGGCAACTGCAAAACCAGGCCGCCCAATGAGGAACCTGACGATGAACCGTGCCATGGCGTTGGGAATGAGTGCCGCGTGGGGCCGGTCTCGGTCCACGGTCTGGCTCTGGGCGTGCCTGTGCCTGCTGGGACTGGGAAATGCGCCCCTGCTGGCCGAGGAGTGCGAGTTCGACGCCGAGGTGAAGTATCAGGGGGTCGAAGGGTGCGTTACCTGTCACTCCAGTGCAGACACAGCGGTCTCGAGTCTGCGTCGCTCGTTCTGTCGGTTGAATGAGGCGGCAGCGTCGCGGAACAGCGATCGCCACAGCCTCTCGTATCGCATCCTGACCGAGTCGAAAATCACCGAGCGAATGGAGGTCCAACTCGGTGTGGAGGCAGGACAACTGGCAAAAAGCGAAGCCTGCCTCGCCTGTCATGCTGGCTGGACCCCGGAGTGGGGGCCGGCCGAGAAGCGCAAGTCCTGGCTGGGCGACGGTGTCTCGTGCGAAGCGTGCCATGGTCCCAGTTCGGTGTACCTGCAGCCTCATCAGAAGCCGGAATGGCGCTTGCTGTCTGCCTGCGACAAGACGAAACAGGGACTGATCGATCTCCGCGATCCGGTCCGGAAGGCGGAGGTCTGTCTCTCGTGCCACGTGGGGGACCATTCCCAGGGGCGGTTCGTCACTCACGCCATGTACGCCGCCGGGCATCCTCCACTGCCGTCGTTTGAACTGGCCACCTACCTCGAGCAGATGCCCCCGCACTGGCGCAAGCTGACCGAGAAAGGGGTCTTGTTCAAGAATGCCGACAACAATGATGCCGGGCTGCTGACGACCCGTGAGGAGTATCTCAAGGCGAACCCATTGGTCGCGTTCGAAAGTGACACGCGGGATCTGCGAGTGGGTGGCCTGATGACCCTTCGGGCCTCCCTGCAGTTGGCCAGTGGCCCGGGCCTCAAGCCCGGCGAAACCCCCAAGCTGCCCGACTACGCTCAATTCGACTGCCAGGCGTGTCACCACGATCTGGCCGATCCGGGTTTCCGGCAGTCGCGCTTCCTCGCTGAGTTCCCGCCGAAGTCTGCCAGCCGAGTTCCCTTCGGTCGCCTGCGACCATTCGAATGGGCGGAACGACTGGCTCGTGTCGCGGTGGCCGACTCGGACCGCATCGAATTCGTACAGGCCGAACTGAAGCGCGTCCGTGCGGCGTTCGTGGTGGACCCGCTGGGATCCCGAGGGGTGCTTGAGAAGGTGGTGCAGGCACCCGAGGACGGGGCCGCGGCCAAGTTGCAGGAATGGGCGCGGGAGCTTTCCACGCAGCCTGTCACTCCCGAGGTGTTGGACACCCTCTCCGAGCGGATCTTCGCCGAAGCCACCGAGGCCGAGGCCGATTATCACTCGGCCCGGCAATTGGTCTGGGCTCTGCAGATCATCGGGGCCGAACGGTTGTTGCTCTCCCAGCCTCCCGCCGGGTTGAGCACTGTCGCCGAGGTGCCTGAGGATTCCGATGAGGTGGCCGGCGAACTGAAGAATCTGGAAATCCGCGACTTGCAGGCCTTTGATCAGTTCCGCGAAAAAGTGAAAGCCCCCGCGTTTGACCGGGTGCGGGTCAGCTTTGCGGGGGTTGAGCCAAATGTCGCCCGCCGAATGTCTGCCCTGCGGATCACCGACGTCCCCGCTGAGCAGCGAAAGAATGAGGACGCGCGAGACGACAAGACGCTGAAGGGGATTCTCGCCAAGGCTTATGAAGCCGATCAGACCGAGATTCTGCGCTCCTCGGCTGAGTACGATCCGCGGGTTTTTGCCGACTGGATTCGCAGCCTGAAGGATCAGCCAGCGGGAGACCGGGCTGACCGTGGTCGAGGCAAGACCTCTCGAGTGGAAACTCGCTGACCGGTGCCAGTGGCGATCGGGAGCGTGGCCGGTGCCCTGTTCCCCGGTGCCCTGTTCCCCGGAGGCTGGGGCTGCGGAGCCTGGACGCAAGAGGCGAGCTTTCCCGGGCACCGTTGCAATCGGGCCACTCCGGTTGTTTGCCTTTGACCGGTGGTTGCGGTATTACCTTAGCAGGGGTGCCCACCGCACCCGTGGAAACAGCCCGTCTTGGGCGGTCAGTCGCTGGTCGCTGGTGCCCCTTCGAGGGCTGGTGGCCGGCGGTCGCCTGGCGGATGAGGAGTGTGGTCCCGGCGGAACCCCGAGAGGTTGCGGGGGGCGGTCCCTGTTAAGAAGATGGGGTGCGCCAGCCCCCGTGGTGAATCGGGTGGGCCGTGGCCCCACCATGCAACTTGAGCCCGCTGCGGGAGGAATTCATGAAGGTCCGTGACGCCGTCAATCTCAATCCCACGGTCATCCTGTCGGAGGCGACCATCTCGGAAGCCGCCCGGGTCTTGTCCGACTCGCAGGCCTCGGACCTCATGGTCATCGATCACCACCGGAATTTCATCGGGGTGCTCTCGGAGGGGGATCTGATCCGGGCCGCCCTGCCCAAGATCGATGAACTGGCCTCGGGCGGTGGTGCCCTGAATGCCGCCGACATCTTCGACGACAAGGCCGAGGCACTCCGCTCGCGGAAGCTCACCGACATCCTCATCGCCAGCCCCATCACCCTGAAGCCGACCGACAACCTGCTCGAAGCAGCAGGCCTCATGGCCTCGCGGATGATTCGCCGGCTCCCCGTGGTTGATGCCGGGAAACTGATCGGCACGATCTCGCGGGCCGACGTCTGCAAGGCGATTCTGAGCCGGGCCGGGCAGTAAGGCCGGGCAGTAAGGCTGGGCAGTCGCTCGCCCGAGCGTTCTGCGGGGCTGCACGGTTTGGCCGCCCCGCATTCGGCCTCACGGAAGACGACCGGTGTCACGGCGATACCGGTCGCTGGGGATGTGGGTTGACCCCACATCCGCGACCTCGCCCCCTGGAGCCGCTGATGACCAAGCATCGGATTGTGATACTGGGGGGCGGCTTTGGTGGGGTTTACACCGCCCAGGCCCTCGAGAAGCTGCTGCGGGGTGACACCTCGGTCGAGGTCTCGCTGGTTTCGAGCGAGAACTACTTCACCTTCCATCCCATGCTTCCCGAGGTGATCTCGGGAGAGATTGGGCTGACCGACACCGTCAGCCCGTTGCATCGGATGGTGCCCCAGACCCGGCTCTACATCCGCGAAATCGAGTCGATCGATTGCGCCCGCAAGGTGGTGCGACTGCAGCCCGGGTTCGTCCCCCGCGCCGATGAACTTCCCTATGACCAGCTGGTGGTTGCCCTGGGGAATGTCACCGACTTTCGCGGGATGCCCGGCCTGTACGAACATGCCAAGCCGTTCAAGAACCTCGCCGACGCCTTGTCGCTGCGGAATCACCTGATCCGGGTGTTCGACGAAGTTGCCAACATCCATGACCCCGAACTGCGGTCGGAGCTGCTCACGTTCGTGGTCGCCGGGGGAGGGTTCTCGGGGGTTGAAGTCTGCGCCGAGCTGAATGATTTTGTGCGCAAGCTCGCGCGCGAACGCCGCATCTGCGACCCCGCCGAACTGAAGGTGGTGCTGCTGCACTCGGGGGAACGGATCCTCGACCGCGAGTTGCCCCAGTCGCTGGGAGAGTATGCCCAAAAGCTGCTGGCGAAGCGGGGAGTCGAGATCCGGCTCAAGACGCGACTGGCGACCGCCAGTCCCTCGGCGGCGGTGCTCAAGGATGGCGAGCGGATTCCGTGCCGGACCCTGGTGTCGACCGTCCCCTCGGCCCCGCACCCACTGGTCGCCGCGTTGCCTCTCAGCCAGGACAAGGGGCGGTTGCGCACCGACCCGCACCTCCGCCTGCTGGAGAGCGACCACGTCTGGGCGATCGGCGACTGTGCGCTCATTCCGCTCCCGTCGGGGGGCTTTGCCCCGCCCACGGCACAGCATGCGACGCGCGAAGCGGTGGTTCTGGCGCACAATCTGCTCGCCAACCGGCGGGGCCAGTCGCTCAAGCCGTTCACATTCGAAGGCCTGGGCAAGCTCGGTTCGCTGGGACGCCGGCGGGCAGTGGCCGAAATGTTTTCCAAGGTGCGCCTCTCGGGCATGCCCGCCTGGCTCGCCTGGCGGACCATCTACTGGTCGAAGCTCCCGGGCTTCAGCCGCAAGCTCAAGGTGGGGGCGTCGTGGTTTCTCGACCTGCTGCTGCCCGCCGAGACAGTGCAGCTCAAGACCGACACGGGAAGTTCCCTCACCCAGCTGCACTACGAGCCGGGCGATGTCGTGTTCCATGAGGGGGACCTGGGCGACGCCTTTTACATGCTGCTCGAGGGCGAGGCGCAGGTCTTCGGCAGCCAGTCTCCCGACCCCAGTCAGCCCATCGCGACTTTGCGGGCCGGGGAGTTCTTTGGGGAGATGGCGGTGCTCAAGCGGCAAGCCCGCGCGGCGACCGTCAAGGCGAAGACCGCCATCACCCTGCTCGCCCTCCGCCAGCAGGATTTCCAATCGCTCATGGCGCATGTGCCCGAACTGCGAACCTCCATCGAACGCGTGATGGAGCGTCGCCAGCACCAGAACTCCAGCGGGGAATTGCCCATCCCCAAGTAATGCGTCTGCCATCACCACGTTCTCGGGTCACACCGCCCCTGGCGGTTGGCCTGCGAACGAGGGGGGTGGCCCGACCCTGAATGACGAAGGTCTGCCCGCGGGTTTCCCGTCAATCGGCGCCCCGCCGCTGGCCGCTGTGTTTCCTCCTCTTCTGGAGACTCCCCATGCTGTCGTCCCGTGTCTCGCTCGTGTCGCTGCTCTCGGCAATCCTCTTGTGTGGCTGGTCGGCCTGGGGGTGGGCTGAGCCCGAACCGGCTGCCGAGCCTGGCTTTCGCCAGCTGTTCAACGGTCGCGACCTGACGGGCTGGCATAAGAATCCCGAGCGGATTGGCCATGGCACCGGGGGCTCCTGGACCGTCGTCGACGGGGTCATCGAGGGGGAGCAGGATCCGCCCGGC
>CAIUHT010000607.1 GCA_903898975.1 uncultured Planctomycetaceae bacterium | reverse complement strand
TTCAACGCGAACACCGGTCCGGTTGTCAGCTCTTGGTGGTGGGCATGGGTTCCAGGCCGAGTTCGGTCTGTTGCTTTTCGTAGTTCGCCTGATACCGGGCGTAGCCTTCCTGGTCGAGCTGGCAACTCGCGCCCTTGAAGACCATGGCAAAGGCCCGGCGATGGCGGGTGGTTGACTGGTTGGGCTCGGCCCGGTGGATGGTCATGCCGTGGTGCGCCGTGGCGTCGCCGGGCTGGAGGGGGACACGCACTTCGGCCTGGGCGTCGGCGGGGCCGTAGTCGGAGATCCCCTGCGAAAAGCCCAGCACCTGCGAGCGCTGGTGTGGTCGAAAACCCGCGCGGTGTGAGCCAGGGATGTACCGCAGGCACCCATTCTCGTCATCGACCGGGTCGAGCGCCACCCAGATGGTCACCACGTTCGCCGGTTTCAGGTTGAAGTAGTAGTTGTCCTGGTGGGGGGGCGTGGGGTGCCGGGTCCCCGGGGGCTTGTTGAACCACTCGGGGGATTCACAGGTGGCCGATTCACCCACGAGGGTCTCGGCGAGTTGCCGCCAGTGAGGCTGGGTGACACTGTCGCGAAACCAGGCGTCCTGCGACATGTGCTGCATCTGCTTGAGCGTCTCGGGCCGGGCCCGGTCGTCGTAAAACGCGTGCCAGTCGGGAAGCGTCGGCACCACCTGCGTGATGTAGCGGTCGAGTTCGCTCCGCAGTTCGGTGAGCAGTTGTGGATTCAAAAAGCCCCGGATCACCACGAATCCGGCGTCGTCGAACTGCCGCTTGAGATCGGAGGAAGACATGCCAGTGGCTCCTGCGAAGAGAGGGCGAATAGCCGCCCGGGACACTCCGTCAGCGTACCCTGAGGAGACTCGGGCGAGAAGAGAGGCTTAGGCTTGAAGGGAGCGAGGGGTGGAGAGCTCGGCAGCATGGTCAAATGGGATCGCGGGCCGGCGGGCTTGCGGGATCGCCTAGTTCACCAGTCGGCGAAAGACTTCGGCCTGCGGTCGGGCGGTCAACAGGTGCGGGATGATGCGTTCTTCGAGCCCCCGGGCGATGAGGGGCAGCACCTGGGAGAGGGCTGCGAGGGTCTGGTCCCGCTCGGCCAGACCCTGCGCGGCGTTGAGGGCGAACGACGCGTAACCGTGACAGCCCCGACGGGCCATCTCCTGGATGTACAGCGTGACGACCTGCGCCTTGAGGGTGGGGTCGGCGATTTGAAAGAGCAGCTGCGGGTACTGGGGCAGTCCGCCGCACTCGACG
The DNA here is from genome assembly GCA_903898975.1 of uncultured Planctomycetaceae bacterium. Lineage (GTDB taxonomy): Bacteria > Planctomycetota > Planctomycetia > Planctomycetales > Planctomycetaceae > UBA10511. Next base: position 4,124 of record CAIUHT010000607.1, on the reverse strand, counting down.
GGGCAGCCCACCTGCTGGGCCAGCGTGTTGACCCGCTGCTGCAGGTCGGTGCCGAACCGGGCGAGCTGCGTGGCCACATCGCGACGGCGCAGCTCGCGGAGCGTCTCAAGGGCCGCCCGCAGGCCAATCGCATCGCTCCAGTAGGTGCTGGAAATAAACATCCGCCCGGCAGGTTCCATGACCTCGCGGCGACCGACCACCGCTCCGAAGGCGTAGCCGTTGGACATCGACTTGGCGAAGACCGCCAGGTCGGGGGTGACTCCGGCGAACTGCTGAGCGCCCCCCATACCAAACCGCAGGCCGCTCGAGACTTCGTCGAAGATCAGCACTGCCCCGGCATCGCGGGCCAATTGGGCGACCGTGGCGAGATAGCCCTCGGGGGGAAGAGCCGAGCGGAATGGTTCGAGCATGACCGCCGCGACCTCGCCCCGATGCTGCTCGAGCAGGTCGGCGAGCGCCTGCGGGTCGCCGTAGGGAAAGGGAATCGCCGTTCCCGCGAGCGCCTTGGGGACCCCGATTGGTTCGATGCCGGGAAAGAGGTGGGCGTTGAGCGAAGCGTCGGTCGCAAGATTCGCCGCGAGGTACCAGTCGTGCCAGCCGTGGTACCCGCAGAAGAGGATCTTGTCGCGTCCGGTGGCGCCGCGGGCGATGCGGACGGCGACAGTGCAGGCGTCGCCCCCCCCCTTGGTGTAGCGAACCATTTCCGCGCAGGGGATGCACCGCACCAGTTCCTCGGCCAGTTCGACTTCGAGGTCGGAGCTGATCGAGAAGTTGACTCCCCGGGAGACCTGCTCGACCACGGCGGCATCGATCACCGGGTCGCAGTAGCCAAGGATGATGGCGAGAATGCCACTGGCCCAGTCGATGTACTCGTTGCCATCGAGGTCCCAGATGCGGGCTCCCTGGCCGCGGACGGCGTAGACGGGAGAGACGCCGTGGGCGAACCGGCTGGGGCGACGACTGACGAGCTGCGTGCCGCCCGGAATGAGCTGCTGCGCCCGTTCGTAGAGGGCGTTCGACTTGGCGACGCGGGGATCGGACATGGTCACGCTGCCGGGGAGGGAGGTCTTGCGACCGCACGACCCGTCGGGCGTGCGCGCTGTGGGCGACTGGCGGGACGCAGCTCAGTCGATGAATTGGAATTCGTTCGAGAGCAGCAGCGCCTGCGTGAGCTGTTCCAGTTTCTGAAGCGGGTCCCCCTCGGCGGTGGCGAGGAACTCGGCCGCTTCGCTGATTTCAAGCGATTGCGGAGCCCGCGAGAGGAACTGGTTGTAGAGATTGGTGACCAGCGCCGCGCTGGCCGCGGGGTCGGTGGGGAGGGTGCCTCCCGGGAGTGTCGCCAGCCATTGGCGGGCGGCCCCCTGCGCGAGTTCCAGCACGAAGGGAGAGTTGAGGGTGTAGAGCGCCTGTTGCGGCACCGTGGTGGTGGGACGCTGAGGCGTGCTGACGTCGGGACTGGCGAAGTCGAAAGTGCGGAACGTGCCCGGCAGATCCTGGCGGTCAATGAAGCCATACACCGTGCGGCGGGGGGTGAAGGGCTGGGTGAACAGATCGACGGCGCGTCCGGTCATGGAGTGGTCGAGCCGGCCCGTGACCGCAAGCAGGTTGTCGCGGAGCGCCTCGAACTCGAGCCGACGCCGGTTCATTCGCCAGACCAGCCGGTTCTCCGGGTCGAGCGCCTCACCCTCGGAGCGGCTGGTGCTGACCTGCGCGTACGCCGCCGACAGCACAATCTGCCGATGCAGCCACTTGAGCGACCAGCCTTCGGCCATGAACCGGGAGGCGAGCCAGTCGAGCAGTTCGGGATGCGACGGAGCGAGCCCGCGCGAACCGAAGTCGCCCGGCGTCGCCACCAGCGGTTGGCCGAAGTGATGCATCCAGACCCGGTTGATCAGCACGCGGGACGTGAGGGGATTGGAAGGGCTGGTGATCGCTTCGGCCAACTCGGCGCGACCACTTCCCCTTTGGAAGGGGGGGGCCTCGCCCGGCGACAGCAGCGCCAGAAACCGTCGCGGAACCTTGTCACCGGGGCGGCCGGGATTCCCGCGGACCAGGATCTGGCCGTCGACCGGCTGGGGCAGGTCGTTCAAGGCCATGGCCCGTGGGGGGGCGGCGGGGGAGGTTGCCTTCCAGGAATCGACCTGCTTCTTCAGTTCGCTCGACTTGTTGCGGACGTCGCGGTTGAACAGGCGTCGCAACTCGTCGGGGGGAAGCCCCAGCGGGCCTTCAGGAATGAAGACAACCTGCCGGAGTTCTTCGGCCGCCGGGTCGGGGAGCGCGGTGGGGGAAGGAGCCGGAGCCGGGGCGTCGGGCTTGGGGGTGGTCAGTTCCTCCCACTGCTTCACGACGGTGGCGAACAGTTCGCCATACGCCTTGGCGACGTCGGCGAGCGACTCGGGTTTCAGGCCGGCGAGTTTCTGCCGGACCAGCATGTTGATGCGCGGCTCCCCCTCGGCGGGGTCGCGGGCCAGCGCGGCGAGTTTCTCGGCCGCCTGCGGGGCGAACTGGTCGGCGGGGAGCGCGGCGAGCGCGGTCCACGGGGCGAAGACGGGATGATGCTCGCGGGCGGTCCCCGTGATGTAGCCCTTCCAGCGGGTGATGATGGCGGGACGCAGATCGTCGGGGCCGAACGACAGGCCGATTTTCTGCAGGAATTCGGCCGATTTGTCGGTGGCGGCCGCGATCAGGTAGCCGGGGGTCTGGCGACGCAGCTGGGCCAGCGTCGCCGCCTGCTGCTGTTCGACATAGGCGGTGTGAGCCCGTTCGCGGACTTCGAGTTCGCGGAGGAACTCCTGGTAGGCGGCACCCTGCTGCGGATCGCCAATCAACGGGAGATCGCCCGGCTCGGTCGAACTGGCGAAGACCCCCCCGAGTGCGTAGTAGTCGGCGGTGGGGATGCCGTCGTATTTGTGGTCGTGGCAGCGGGCACAGGTGACCGTAAGGGCCATCAGTCCGCGGGTGACCACGTCGATGCGGTCATCGATGATATCGAGCTGATTATTGCCAAAACGCCGGCCCAGCGTGAGGAAGCCGAGCGCGGCGAGGGGCTTGGGGTCGCCACCGCGGTCGAGGAGATCGGCGGCGAGTTGTTCCTGGACGAAGCGGTTGTAGGGAAGATCGGCGTTGAAAGCGGCGATGACGTAGTCGCGGTAGGTGTAAGAGAAGGGGTATTTGCGCTCTTCGGTGAAGACGTACCCCTTGGTGTCGGCGTAGCGGGCGACATCGAGCCAGTGCCGACCCCAGCGTTCGCCATATTGAGGAGCGGCGAGCAGTCGATCGACCACGCGGGCCTCGGCCTCGGCGTCGGGGGCGGGGTCTTGCAGGAACTCGGCGACCTCGGCCGGGGTGGGGGGGAGGCCCAGCAGATCAAACGTGACCCGCCGCAGCCAGGTGCGACGATCGACACGCGGCGAAGGGGCCAGGCCGGCGGATGCGAGGCGAGCGGAAAGGAACCGGTCGACTGGGGATTGTTCCCAGGCGGGATGTGTGGCGGGGGGGAGGGGGGGCTGAGTGATCGGCCGCAGTGACCAGTGCTGCGTTTGTTGCGCGGCGATGCCTTGCGCACTGGCCGGAGCCACCAGGGTGGGAGCACTGTCGGCCGGGAAGGGGGCCCCTTGCAGAATCCACTCTTTGAGCAGGGCGAGTTCCGCGGCCGGGAGAGGTTCTTTGGGGGGCATTTTCAGCTCCCCCTCGTGGGTCAGCACAGCCAGCAGGCGGCTGTCGGCGAGCTTTTCGGGCTCGAGAACCGGGCCGCCGTCGCCTCCTTTTTTGAGCCCTTCACGGGTGTCGAGGCGGAGCCCGCCCTGTTGTTTTTCGTGACCGTGGCAACCCTGGCAGCGACGGGCGAGGAGCGGGCGAATCTGGGTTTCGAAGTGCTCGTCGGACGGCGGGGGATCGGCGGCGAACGCGAGGTTCGCGGAGGTGCCTGTGACCACCACCGCCAGGACCAGCAGCCAGGAGGAGAACAGCCGACGGGGGGCAGCACTGCGGGCCTCGCGAGGCACTGCGGGACTGTTGTCGCAGCGGTGGGGGACGCCCGGAGCGATGGGGGGGGAGAGGCGAGGTGCGGCGGGAGTGGTGGCGAGTGGCTTCATGTTCTTGATTCTCATTTCTGGAGTTGGTGG
>CAIUHT010000606.1 GCA_903898975.1 uncultured Planctomycetaceae bacterium | reverse complement strand
TCCCCCCCTCGACCATCAATTCGAATTCATGGGCGTTCTCGCCGTGGGGCGAGACCCCCGAGTCGGTCCCGAACGCGATCTTGACCCCCGCCCGGTACGCCTTGCGGAAGGTGATTTTCATGAGGGGGCCAATCTCGGCCGCCTTGGGGCGGACAATCTCGGGGAAGTATCCGGGCTCAGCCGCCTTTTGGGCCACCCATTCCCCAGCCATGTTGGTCGGGACCCACCAGACCCCGCGCTCTTTCATCAGGGCGATTGTTTCGTCGGTCAGGAAGGTCCCGTGCTCGATGGAGTCGACCCCGGCGAGGATGGCCCGGCGGATCCCCTCGTTGCCATGCGCGTGCACAGCGACCGTCATCCCGTAATCCCGAGCGGTCTCGACCACCGCTGCCAGTTCCTCGGCGGTGAACTGCGGGTTCTGCCCGCTCGCCGCCAGGCTGAGCACGCCCCCGGTGGCAGTCAGCTTGATCAGGTCGGCTCCGTCCTTATACCGCTGGCGGACCGCCTTGCGGGCGTCGTCGGGGCCGTTCACCACTCCCTCGACCGGGCCGGGATCGCGGCGGTAATCACCGCGGAGCGAGTTGCTGGGGTCAGCGTGCCCCCCGGTGGTGGCCAGTGACTTTCCCGCGGTGAAGATTCGCGGACCGACAATCCAGCGGTTCTGAATCGCCTTCCGCAGGGCGATGGAGTTGACGCCGTTGTCGCCCAGGTCGCGGACCGTGGTGAACCCCGCCAGCAGCGTCGCCTTGGCGTACTGCGTTGAGCGGAGGGCATACTCGGCCTGGTCCATGAAGAACCGTTCGGTGTACGAATCTTTCGAGTGCTGCGACTGCAGGTGCGTGTGCATGTCCATCAGCCCGGGGAGCACGGTTGCGCCGGGCAGGGCAATCACCGTGTCGCCCGCGGCGGGAGCCCGCTTGCCCGGCACAATCTCGACAATCTTGCCCCCTTCGATCACCAGCGTGACCCCCGCCCGGGGGCCCTGGCCCGTGCCGTCGATGAGGCGGTCGGCGTGAATGAGCGTCGCGGCGGTCGCCTGTTGCGAGAGGCTTGAGGCACCGCAGGCGAGCGTCAGCCAGGGGGCCAGCAGCCACGCGCAGAGCGTGGGGAGGCGAGAGGCGGTGGGCCAGGGTGCCGCGGCGAACGGTGAGAGAAGACGCAACATCGAGTCAACCCGGGGCAGGGGAGAGAGACAGTGCCGAGGGGTGACGGATCGACCCCCTTCGCGACCAACGCGGTGGCGATGGTAGCACGCCGCACTGGGGAAGCCACGCGCCGGGGGCCACGGTCGGCTGCCAGCCGAGTCTGAGGGAGCGGCCCCAGCCTGCCCACGCATGTGATGGGCGTGGGCGCCGTTCCGAGAGCGACGTTCTTGCGGCGGGCCGCCCTGTCGTCAGCCCTGGGGGAGTGCCAGCCCGGCGAATTCGGTCGCGTACCGCACCAGGCCCGCGTCGCGGGGGAGGGCCCCGGGGAGCAGTTCCAGCGCCTGAAAGGCCGAGCCGCCGCAGTATTCATCGGTCAGCCCCACCGTCGCCGCCGGGACGAACCCAAACCGGGCGTAGAACTCGGGCTCGCCCAGCACCACGACCCAGCCAATTCCCGCCGCCCGGCACTGCTGCAATCCCTCGGTCACCAATTGTGCGCCGATTCCCTGCCGACGGTGTGGTGCGAGGACCGCGAGTGGGGCCAACCCGGCTCCAACCGCTCCACTCGCCACGGTGACGGGGCTGAAGGCGATATGCCCCACGGGGAGATGCCCGTCGAGTCCGACCAGCGAGACCGTCAGCTTGCCCGCGTCCCGCAGGTGCTGGACCAGCCGGGCTTCCCCGGTGTTTTGAAACGCCGCCCGGTGGATCGAATCGATGACGGTCAGATCGGCGGGGGTTTCAGGGCGAATGCTGATCATCAGAGGGGAGAGAGGTTCAAGTGCAATGGGCAGGCCACGACCGATCTCGACGGGCCGCAAGATTCCAAGGCGTGACCTGCTGCGGCCCGACGTGCTGTGGCCCAGCGAGAGCGAAGCGGGCCACTGGCATTCTACCGGGGTGTCGCGTTCAGCAACTCGTCCACGACCGGGCGGAGCCTGGCGGCGTACAGGGCATATCCGGCGGCGCTCAGGTGGATGTTGTCGGGAGTGTACAGGTCCGCCTTCAGGCGGCCGTCGGGCTGGATCATCTCGCTGGTCAGGTCGAGAACCCGCACACTGGCGGCCTGGTCGAGCCGCAACGGGTCGAGGGCGGCGTTCGTCTTCCGGATGTTTTCGTAAAAGGCATTCCCCGGGGCATGAGCGGGCAGAATCTTGACGACCACAACGGGCACGCGGGGGAATTGCCGGCGGAGCGTGTCGACGCAGGCCCTGATTCCCTTGGCCACCGGTTCCACCCCGGTTTCCGGTGCGAAGAACATGTTGTTGTTGCCAATCATCAGCACGATGCAGCGGGGCAAGAGCCCCTCGACGCCGCCGTGATCCAGCCGCCACAGCAGGTTCTGCGTCTTGTCGCCACCAATTCCCAGGTTGACCACGCTCGCCTCGCCGAACTGGGCGGTCCAGCCCGCGTTCATGGGCCGCCCGTCGAGGGGGCTGCCCCACTGCTGGGTGATGCTGTCGCCCACCAGCAGAAAGTCGACCGGGCCGGGCCGGCTGGCGACATGCTGGGCCAGTTTGCCATGCGTGTCGAGCCAACTGGTCCCTCCCCAGTGTCCCGCCGAGGGGATCACCGGCCACAACGCCGGGAGGTGCCTTTTCTGCTCGGACCCGGGGCGGCGGAGATGCTCGGGGCGGAGCACGAAGTCGCGTTCGGCGTCGGTGAGGGGCCAGCCGCGCGGTTGAGGCTCGACCGCCTGATATGGCTCTTCATCGGCCCGGGCCGACACCCGTCCCCCGCCCGACAAGACCGCCAGCAGCAGGGCGCAGCACAACCCCACGAATCGCCACATGGTGCGTTTCTTCCGGTCGCGTGAAAGAGCCAACCGCTATGCCAGGATTCCCTCGACCAGCTTGCCGTGCACGTCGGTGAGACGGTACTGCCGACCCTGGTAGCGGAACGTGAGCCGGGTGTGGTCGATGCCACACAGGTGCATCAGGGTCGCCTGCATGTCGTGCACATGCACGGGGTTTTCGGTGATGTTCCAGCCGAATTCATCGGTGGCCCCATACACCGTCCCGGGCTTGATGCCTCCCCCCGCGAGCCACCAGCTGAAGGCCCGGCCGAAGTGGTCGCGTCCCTTGGGGGCCGCCGGGTCTCCCTGCCCGAACGGCGTGCGGCCAAACTCGCCTCCCCAGATCACGAGGGTGTCGTTCAGCAGCCCCCGCTCCTTCAGGTCGAGCACCAGGGCCGCCGACGGGCCCTCGGTGTCGCGGGCCTGTTCGGCCAACTGCGTGAACAGGTTTCCGTGCTGGTCCCAGCCCGCGTGCATTAACTGCACAAAGCCGACCCCCCGCTCAAGCAGCCGGCGGGCCACCAGGCAGTTGTTGGCGAAGGTCCCCTTCACCAGCACGTCGGGCCCGTACCGCTCGAGAGTCTTTTGCGTTTCGCCCGAGAAATCGACCAGGTCGGGAACGCTGGTCTGCATGCGGAACGCCATCTCGTACTGCGCGATGCGGGTCTCGATCTCGGGATCCTGCACCTCGGCGAGATGGTTGCGGTTCAGCTCGGCGAGGTCGTCGAGCAGTTCGCGGCGGCTGTCGCGGGTGACCCCGGGAGGATTCGCCAGGTACGGGACCAGATCTCCCGTGTTGCGGAACCGCACTCCCTGGAACCGGCTGGGGAGAAAACCGTTCCCCCAGTAGTAGTCGAAGAAGAGCTGGCCGCAGGTTTTGCCCTTGTCGCTCGACGTCATGACGACAAATGCGGGGAGATTGTCGGTTTCACTCCCCAGTCCGTAGTTGAGCCAGGCCCCCAGGCTGGGGCGGCCGGGCACCTGGGCGCCAGTCATGAAGAACGTCACCCCGGGAGCGTGATTGACCGCCTCGGTGTACATGCTGCGGACAAGGCAGATGTCATCGGCGATTCCACCGACGTTGGGGAGCAGTTCGCTCAGTTGCATGCCGCACTGGCCATACGCCTTGTGCGGCTTGATGGCGGGGAGGCAGGGCCACTTGCCGTAGCCACTCGACATGGTCGACAGCCGGGTGGTCCCGCGGACGGTGTCGGGAATGTTCTGTCCGACCAGCTCACGCATCTTGGGCTTGTCGTCGAACAGGTCGACGTGCGAGGGGCCACCCCCCTGCCACAGCACCACCACCCGCTTGGCCTTGGGAGGATGGTGCGGCAGGCCGGGCAGTGGCGGGCTCCCCCGGCGGGCGTCGGGGCTGGCCGGAGCTGCGGCGGGGGGCTGGGCCAGCAGGCCGTCGCGCTGCAGCAGCGAGGCGAGGGCGGTTGCCGCCAGTCCGCCCGCCGTGCTGCCAAAAAACTCGCGCCGACTGTGGCGGGCCAAGTCGGAACGCGCCAGGTCGGAACGGGCCAGGTCGAAACCAGGAGGATCGCCGGGAAGCATGGGCAGGCTCATTCGCGGGTCAGGGACTCATCGAGATTGAGAATCGCGAGGCAAACCGCCGTGAGGGCGGCCGACTCGGCGGCGTCGAGTTGGGCATTGCGGGGGCTGGCGCCGACCTTGAGCAGCGCCTCGGCCTGTTCGCGCGACTGCTGGAAGCGTGCCAGTTGTCGCCCGTAGGCCCGCTTCAGCACGGCGAGATCGGTCGCCGAGGGGGCCCGGCAGACGACCCGGTGAAACGCCAGTTCCAGCCGGCGGTCCACCTCGGGGGTCTCGCCCGCGACCCGCTCGGCCAGCAGCCGCGCCGCCTCGACCCAGGTGGGGTCGTTCAGCGTGGTGAGGGCGTGCAGCGGGGTGCTGGTGTTCGAGAGCCGGACCCGGCAGGTCTGGCGATTCGAGGCGTCGAACATGTTGGTGGGGCCGACCGTTCTCCGCCAGAACGTGTACAGGCTGCGACGGTACAGATCGGAACCCTGCGAGGCCGGGTAGGTGAAATCGCGTTCCTTGGTGATGGCGAGCGCTTCCCAGACCGCGTCGGGCTGATAGGGGTAGACCGGCTGTCCCCCGACCCGGGGATCGAGGACTCCCGCCGCGGCGAGAGCCCAGTCGCGCAACAGCAGCGAGGGCATGCGGAACCGGCCCGCCCGACCGAGCAGCCGATTCTCTGGATCGCGCTGGCGAACCTCGGCGGGAACCTTGCTGGCCTGCCGATAGGTGGCACTGCGAACCACCTCGCGGAGGAACCGCTTGTGGCTGAAGCCCTGCCGGCGGAATTCCACCGCCAGCCAGTCCAGCAGTTCACGGTGCACGGGGAACTCGCTCTGCACCCCAAAGTCTTCGGCGGTCTTGACCAGGCCGACTCCAAACAGGTGCTGCCACAGCCGATTGACGTGAACCCGCATGGTCAGCGGTTGCTGTTCCGAGACCAGCCACTGGGCCAGCCCCAGCCGGTTCGCGGGTGTCCCCTCGGCCGGGGCGGGCAGAAACCCCGGAGTGCGGAACGAGACCTTTTCGGTCGGCTTGAGGTACTCGCCCCGATCGAGGATATGCGTGGGACGGGGTTGGGCGTCGCTCATCACCATGACCCGCGGCAACCGGTCGGCGCGAAAGTCGTTCAGTTGCCGGCGGAGTGGGTCGGCCTTCGTCAGCACCGGGAGTTTCCCCGCGAGCCCACTGCGGATCTTCTCTTCGAAGTGCTTCCGCAGGCCGGCTTCGAGCTGCTTCTTCTCGTCTTCACTCCGCTCCGCCTCGGGCTTGGCCAGAAACGCGACCACCGGTTCGGGCAGACCCTTCCCCTCGGCTGGCTTGCCATCGGTCAAGAGGCCCTGTCGCCAGCCTTCGAACGCGGCGTCGGCGATGGGGCGGGCTTCGGCGTCGGCGGCGTTGATCTGCGCCTGCAGGTTGTCGATGTGGGCGGTGACATCGGGCCCCGGCACTTCAATGAACGGAGCCGCGACGCGAATCCGCGAAGAGAAATACTGCGGCGTCCCCGACTCGGGAACCCGGTTGAAGGCATCGAGCAGGCTGTAATAGTCGGCTTGCGTCAAGGGGTCGTACTTGTGGTCGTGGCACTGGGCACACGCCATCGTCAGCCCCAGGAACGTCGTTGCCGTGGTGTCGATGCGGTCGAACAGGTTGACCCAGCGCTGCTCTTCGGCAATCGCCCCGCCTTCACCATTCAGCAGGTGGTTGCGGTTGAAGCCACTGGCGATCTTCTGGTCGAGGGTCGCGTCGGGAAGCAGATCGCCCGCCAGTTGCCACGTCAGGAACTGATCGAACGGCAGGTCGGCGTTCAGCGCCCGCACGACCCAGTCACGCCAGATCCACTGCCACGTGTCGCCATCCTGCTGGAAGCCATTGCTGTCGGCGTATCGGGCCGCGTCGAGCCAGGGGAGGGCCAGTCGCTCGCCAAAGTGCACGCTTTCGAGCAGGCGATCGACCAGTTGGTCGTAGGCCTCGGGGTTGGGGTCGGCGACAAACGCCGCGATCTGTTCGGGGGTGGGGGGCAGGCCGGTCAGGTCGATCGACAGCCGCTTGATGAGCGTCGCCCGATCGGCCTCGGGGGCCGGGCTCCAACCCGCCTCCTCAAGTTTCGACAGCACGAACCGGTCGATGGGTGACCGCACCCACCGCTCGTCGCGGACAGCAGGGGGGACGGGCTGGACCGGGGGGATGAACGCCCAGTGCTCGGAGTATGCCGCCCCCGATTCGATCCAGCGGGTCAGCAGCGCCTTCTGTTCGTCGCTGAGCCGGCGGTTCGACTTGGGCGGAGGCATCTGGGCGTCGTCATTCTGCAGGTGAATGCGGCGAATCAGTTCGCTGCCCGCGGTGTCGCCCGGGACAATCGCTCCGGAGGCCAGTGCCGCTTCGCGCCGATCAAGGCGCAGGTCGGCCTGGCGTTTGTTCCCATCCTGCCCGTGGCAATAGAAGCAGTTCTCGGCGAGGATCGGCCGGATGTCGCGGT
>CAIUHT010000605.1 GCA_903898975.1 uncultured Planctomycetaceae bacterium | reverse complement strand
TACGACTTCCCCGCAGAGCACTGGAGACACCTGCGGACCACCAACCCCATCGAAAGCACGTTCGCGACCATTCGCCTGCATCACCGACGGGCTGACTTCTCCGGAACCGGGGACAATTGAACCAGACAGGCCAGCCTGGTCAAGATGTTCAAGCTGGCCCAGTCCGCGGCCAAGCACTGGCGCAAACTCAATTCACCCGAGTTCATCCTCTCCCTTGTCGAGGGAAAGGTCTTCACCGATGGAGTCCTTCAGCTCACTCACGCCGCCTGATTCACATTCCTCAGAACACAACTCTTGACAATACCTCTTGGAACCATGCTTAGCATGACACAGAGCAGTGTGATGGATGATTTGAACTCGATGGAAGTGAGGCTGACTCTTCCGGCCCCCTCACGGGTCGAATCACAGGTGTTGTTTCGCATGGAAGACGTGGATCCATTCCTGTTCTCACCTCTTCCATCTCTTCGGACTCTCGCTCAGATCGACATCTCAGTAAAGAACTATCCCTACGAACCGCCCTATTCTTTTGTCTCCGAAGATATTTTCCAGATGCTTTCCAATGGATCACTCGACGCAACAAGAGTTTGCGATTTCGTGTTGCCTCGACACAACTTCCAGGTTTGTCAGGATGGTGTGACCGCTGTTGCATTTGGAGGAACTCGATTAGAGAGTTTTGTCCGAGACCAAGGAAGACGCTGCTGGTCAGTCTCAAAGTCGATCGCATCAAAACTTTTAAAGTCGGGACTGACTGGTGTCGTTTTGTCTCCCGTCACTTTCGTTGCAGTGGAAGGAAATTTCCCTGTTGTGCCTGAAGTGTTTGGCCTTCACTTTCGGGGGGCGCCTTGTAATCGCGTTGGAACCATCTCGGGGCCGAAGGTTTGTACCAGGTGTGACCGGGGAGCTGTCTTTTGCGAAAGATGTGGGTACCGATTCCTACAGTGCTGGCATTGTGGACTGCGGTTTCAGTGGACCGTTCTTGACGCCGCAGTCGATGAGTCCTCTCAACTGCGCGTTGAGGATGGAATTCCATACCACAGCGAGCACATTCTCGATGGTACTCGTTACGATGGCGCTGATTTTGTGGCGACAGCAACTCACTGTTTCATTTCGAACCGCGCCGCGACCTGGCTCTGCGACGAGGGGGTGCGGGGTTTTGCCATTCGAAATTGTTTGCTTGCCTACTAACCCTCAAGTGTCAGCGGGCACCTCAAAACCGGCCACTCAGGGGCGCCCTAAAACCATTCAGGGGATTGCTGTGAAAAACGGGGGGTGATTGGATGGGGCTGGGCTGGTTGAGGCACCGCCGTTTTCGGGCTTGATGACGAATTCACCCCCATGGCACCACACACCACACACCACACTTCGATTCACCAGGTCGCACGAAACTGCGGGCCGAACCTTTCCTGACAGGAATTTCTAGGGGGGCCTGCGTTGGGCCCGGCTCATGAAAACCGAACTCCCTCGTGCCCCGTATAGCCGCCGGTCGGCGTACGCTCCCCGGTCTACAGTCCTCGCGACCCACTGCCCCGTGCGGCTACGGCAACCCGGGCGAGGATCGACAAGTCCTTTCGACCTGACCGACGCCCCGGGCGTCCCCGTTTGTTCCCCGTGGCTGCATGGTCCTGACCTGTGGCCCCATTCGGACCGGCACGATTTCCTGTTCCCTAAGTCAAATGCGGGTCAATGTTTGTGAAACGAAGGCCCACATTCCTGAAGGCCTGGGCTTGAAATGACATCCATTCACTCATACAGTTGATTGAAACAAGCGTTTGAATGGATTCTTCCTCCCGGTCATGCTGTGATGGTCGACACAACGAAGCAGCGCCTGATTGATGCCGCCGGGGCCATTTTCGCCGAGAAAGGATACGAGGCGGCCAGCATTCGCGAGATCTGCCAGTTGGCGGACGCGAACATTGCTGCAGTGAATTATCACTTCGCCGGCAAACGTGCGTTGTACGTTGCCGCAGTGCGGCACGCGCAGTGCTGCCGGCAGGAGGATGTGCCGTTTCCCGAGTTTCCCCCCGATCTGGCACCGGCGGACCAACTGCGCGCCCTCATTGGCGTGATGTTTGAGCGGATGCTTTCGCCTCACCGGCCGCAGTGGCATCTCGAACTGATGTTGCGGGAACTCGCCCGGCCCACCGAAGCGTGTGTGGCGGTCGTGGACGATTACATCCGTCCGATGTCCGACACGCTGCGGGCAATTCTCAATCAACTGCTGCCGGCGGATCTCACCGAAGAGCAACGCTGGATGATTGGATTCAGCACGGTGGCCCAGGTGCTGTTTTACTACACCCATCAGCCCATCATTCGGGTGTTGATGCAAAGTCGCGACGGCGAGGCCCTGCCGCTCGATCAACTGGCGGACCACGTCACGCGGTTCACGCTGGCGGCGATTGGAGCGGGGCCGGTTGTGGTGGCGGCTGGTGTTTCGCCGGCGGGGTCCCACTCCGTGAAGGTCGCCAGTGGGAGAGACGCATGAACTGGGTCGCCTGGAAGATGTTGACGGGAGATCGCGCGAAATACCTGGGAACGGTGTTTGGCGTGGCGTTTGGCGTGCTGCTGATCTCGCAGCAGACCTCGATCTTTGTGGCGCTGATGCGCAGGACGGCGCACACGGCAATTGACGTGCGCGACGCCTCGGTGTGGGTGATGGACCCCCATCAGCAGAATGCCGACGAAATCAAGCCGCTCTCTGAGAGCGAATTGAATCGCGTGCGGGGCGTGCCGGGGGTCGCCTGGGGGGTGCGGTATTTCAAAAGTCTGGCGCGGGCCAAAATCGAAACGGGAGATTTCCGGCAGGTCATTCTGATCGGCCTGGATGATCACACCATGGTGGGGGCACCGGTGAAGATGGTGGAGGGCTCGCTGGCGAATCTGCGGCGGCCCGACGCCATCATCGTCGACAAGGCGGGATACGAATACCTGTGGGGCCAGGAGCCGATTCGCCTGGGGCGCACGCTGGAGATGAACGACCGGCGGGCGGTGCTGGTCGGCATCTGCGATGTGACCGCCCCGTTCCAGACGTTTCCCGTGGTCTATTCGCGCTATTCACAGGCGGTTCAGTTTGTCGCCGCCGAGCGAAAAGTGATGTCGTTTGTGCTGGCGAAGCCTCAGCCCGAACTCGCACCCGAAACCCTGGCCCGCCGGATCGAGGCGCAGACCGGCTTGATGGCGAAGACCCGCACGGAGTTTCTGTGGTTCATCGTCGGCTACTACCTGCGCAGCACGGGGATTCCGATCAACTTCGGCATCACGATCGCGTTGGGGTTCATCGTGGGGACCGCGATTGCCGGGCAGACTTTTTATCTCTTCACTCTCGAGAACCTGAAGCAATTTGGAGCGCTGAAGGCGATGGGAGTGAGCAATCGGCGGCTGACCGGGATGGTGCTGCTGCAGGCATCGGTGGTCGGGCTGATTGGGTATGGTCTGGGGATGGGGATGACGGCTGCGTTCTTCGAATCGACCAGCACTGTCACGGCGCTGGCGGGATTTTATCTGCCGTGGCAGGTGGCCGTGTTGGCCGCGGTGGCGGTCGCGCTGATCATTGTGCTGGCCAGCCTGCTCAGTCTGCGCAAAGTGCTGGTGCTGGAACCGGCGGTCGTGTTCCGCGGTTGAAAGAGAACAAGATGACGGCGACGCTGCACGAAAAATTCGAGTCTGGCCCGCAGACGCGTGAGACGGCGATTGTGTGCCGGGGGATCTCCAAGGAGTTCGGCAAGGGAGAGACCCGGGTTCGCGCGCTGCAAGAGATCGATGTCGAGATCTTCGCCAGTGAACTCACGCTGTTGGTGGGGCCCAGCGGCTGCGGCAAGACGACGCTCATTTCGATCATCGCCGGGCTGCTCAATCCCACGGCGGGAGACATCGAACTGTTCGGGCTGTCGCAGGCGCAACTGCGGGGGGAAAAGCTGGTGCAGTTTCGCGCCGAGTCGGTCGGGTTCGTGTTTCAACAGTACAACCTGCTGCCGTCGCTGACGGCGGTCGAAAACGTCGCGGTTCCGTTGCTCATCCAGGGAATGGCGCGGCCCGAGGCGTTGAACGCGGCGCGAGTCGCGCTCGACGCCGTCGATTTGCACGCCGCGGTGCGGCAGTTTCCGAATCAGTTGTCGGGGGGGCAGCAGCAGCGGGTGGCGATTGCGCGGGCGCTGGTCCATCAGCCGCGGCTGTTGGTGTGCGATGAGCCCACGGCGGCGCTCGATGCCAAATCGGGCCAGGTGGTGATGGATCTGTTGAAGAGAGTCGCCGTACAACCTGGCCGGGCGGTCATTGTGGTGACCCACGACGATCGCGTCTTCGGGTATGGCGACCGCATGATCGCCATGGCGGATGGGCGGGTGGTCTCGGTGTCGGATGAATCGCCACCACGTCGCTCAGGAGAGAATTGAGCCATGAATCGCACACTGTTCCTGCCGATGCTGGCCGTTGTGGCCTTCAGCTTCATGTCGTGGCATCTGGCGAAGTCGCATCAGGCAACGCCGGAGGTCGAGCCGCCGGTGGCCCCGAGCCGGAACCCGTTTGCGGATACCATCGCCGGAGCCGGCCTGGTGGAGCCGCGGTCAGAGAACATCAAGGTGGCGGCTGTGGTCCCGGGGACCGTCGCGAGCGTCTGTGTGCGTGTCGGCCAGCAGGTGGAGGTTGGGGAGGTGTTGTTTCGGCT
>CAIUHT010000604.1 GCA_903898975.1 uncultured Planctomycetaceae bacterium | reverse complement strand
CGGGTGGCGCCAGTTTGGGTGTTCGCGCGACCTCAACTGACGGGTGGCACCGATTCCGGGCGTGGACTGACGGGTGGTCCCGATTCCGCAACTGACGGGTGGTACCGATTCCCCTAGTTTGCCGGCGGGTGGTACCGATTCCGGTACCGATTCCTGCGGCTTCTGTTCAGTCGCACGGGTGGCACCATCTTAAGGTTCGCCCGAGGTCGACTGACGGGTGGCACCGATTCGGACGCGGGGGTGGCACCATTTTCCCGGGGGTGGCACCATTTTCCTTCTCCGCCCGAATTCAACTGAAGGGTGGCGCCAGTTTGGGTGTTCGCGCGACCTCAACTGCCGGGTGGCACCGATTCCGGGCGTGGACTGACGGGTGGTACCGATTCCGGGCAGGGACTGACGGGTGGTACCGATTCCTGCGGCTTCTGTTCAGTCGCGCGGGTGGCACCATCTTAAGGTTCGCCCGAGGTCGACAGACGGGTGGCACCGATTCGGACGCGAGGTCGACTGACGGGTGGCACCGATTCGGACGGACGGGTGGCACCGATTCGGACGGTGGCCCCGATTCGGCCACGAGTGACCGATCGGCAGAGGTCGGGCAACGACACTTTGCGGAGAGGAAATCGTCGACGATGACCACGGGCCAGTCAGAGGCGACTGGTGTTGCAACACCGGTGATACACCCGTCCTTTCTAACCTGTTATGATCGATACGATGAATTACGACTGTGGGCCGAACGATACGCCAACCTTGGAAAGCCAGTTTTCCATCGGTATCGTGCGCTCCACGGGCTTGGCGATGTTGAAGCCCCTGGCCAATGCGGCGGCTACGTGAGGAATCGGATTGATGTCACCGATTGTTGGGATCGACCTGGGAACGACCAATTCGCTCGTGGCGGTGTTTCACCATGGGCGACCGCAATTGATCCCGAATGCGCATGGCAAATTTCTCACCCCCTCAATCGTGGGGGTGCTGGAGAGTGGAGATGTGGTCGTGGGAGAGACCGCGCGTGAATTGCGGATCACCCAACCCACCCGCTGCGCCTGGGCGTTCAAGCGCTGGATGGGGCAGACCCGACAGGTCAAAATCGGGATGTCAGTTTTCACTGCGCCGGAATTGTCTGCCTTAGTTCTCAAGTCGTTGAAACAGGATGCCGAGGTTTTCCTGCAACAGCCGGTGACGGAGGCGGTGGTCACTGTTCCCGCCTATTTCAACGACCATCAGCGCAAGGCCACCCGGATGGCCGGTGAACTGGCCGGCCTGGTGGTTCGCCGGATCATCAATGAGCCCACAGCCGCCGCTCTGGCCTATGGCTTCCAGGACCGTCATGTCGAGAAGAGATTGCTGGTGTTTGACCTGGGTGGGGGAACGTTTGATGTGACTGTGATGGAGGTGACGGGGGGGGCGATGGAGATCAAGGCGACGGCCGGCGAGAACTTTCTGGGGGGAGAGGATTTCACCGATCGGCTGGTCGCCGAGATCTTGACCCGCGCGGGGATGACCTTGGAGGCGGAGGAGCATCTGCGCCCCCGCCGTGTCGCGCGATTGCGGGCCGAATGCGAGGCCGCGAAGCGAGAATTGCAGCATGCCGAGACCGCCTCGATTCGGCAGGTGGATGCGGAGGGTAATCTGGCGGAGCCACCCGCCGTGACATCCCTGACCAGGGACGAATTCCGGCATATTGTCGATCCGCTGCTGAGGCGCCTGAGGGTTCCCATCGAACAGGCGCTGCGTGATGCCCGACTGAGCCCGTCTCAGGTGGACGATGTCATTCTTGTTGGTGGCGCATCCCGCATGCCCAGTGTTGTGGGTCTGGTCGCCGCGATGTTTGGGCGGGCACCCAACGCCGAATTGAATCCCGACGAGATCGTTGCCCTTGGGGCGGCCGTGCAGTCGGCGCTGATGAACGATCTGGCCGAGGTCGATGACCTCGTGATGACCGACATCTGCTCGCACTCCCTCGGAGTCGAGGTCGTCAAGGTAGTCGGCGATTGGTTCGAGAAGGGATTTTTCGATCCCATCATCCACCGCAACACAACCATTCCCGTGTCGCGCGAAAAGAGCTACCGCAGTGTGCCCGGCGCCGAAAAGGTCCTGATCCAGATCTTCCAGGGAGAGGCGCGGCGGTCTTCGGACAATCTCTTGCTGGGGGAGTTATGGGTCACCGGGATCACCCCGACCGCCACGGGAACGGAAATCAGCATCCGCTTCACCTACGATCTGAGTGGTCTGCTGGAGGTCGAAAGTTTTATCGCCGGCAGTCCCAAGAAGTTTCAGGTTGTGTTGAATCAGGAAGCGGCGGGGCTCTCGGCGGCCGACCTCGAACGGGCTCTCGAACGGCTGAGGAAACTCAAGATCTATCCCCGAGATCGGCTGGAGAATCGTCGGCTGCTGCAGTTTTGCGAACGGTTGGTGGGCGAGATTGCCCCGCATTGGCGGGACTCGTTGGAGGCGATGCTGGATCCGCTGGAGGCGGCCATGTCCCTGGGGGATTTCGCCCGCTTCATCGAGGCCAAGCGGGCGATGTTGGATTTCCTGGCCAGCCTGGGGATCGACACCGCGGAGTTTGAAGGGGGCGAACATGTCGAATGAACCGCCGACCGAGCCGGAGCCACGGCCCGTTGGGAGTGTCTCCGACGATTCCGTCCGGGACTATCTCCGCCGGATGCTGAAGTGTGATGCCGGGGTCAGCCCGCTGAAGCTCCGCGAGCGATGGCTGACGGGCACGGAACGTGACCAGGACGGCTCGACCGAGGGGGAGGTCGTGGGCGCCACTCCCCAGTCGCGGAAAGAGGACTGGGACCTGCTGCAGCAGGTTTGGAGCCAGTGCCTGTGGGGTGAACTACCTGCGCTGACATCGCGACTGGACGTGCTGGATGGGTCGAAGTGGGCCGACGTGCGCGCCCTCGCCGCCCACTCCCGGGCTGTGCTTATGACACGCTCGGCGATCTTGGAGGCGTGCCCACCCGATTGGTCTTCGGTCCTGCGCGGACATATGCTGAGGATCCTGATTCGTCCCGCTCGAGAATCGGTGAAGGATCGGGCGGATCTGCGAGGGCGCCATTCCTTCGAATTCGGTCCCTTGGAGGACAATCGCCGATTCCTCGAGGCTCTGCCCGCGCTGTTGCCCGGAATCAACCCGCGGAATCTCGAGCTGCTGTCACGCCTCTGCCTGGGCCTGTTGACGCGGTCCAAACAGAACCCCTCCGGTTCCCGTTCCGGTTTTCTGCACCGATACTCGGCCCTCTACCCCGAGGATGCCTGGACACGCTCGATCTTAAGGCTGGCGCGGAGTGAGATCCCTGCCGGACTGCTTCGGGCGATGCTGGTGTCTGTGTGCCTGTTGCTCATCCTCGCGCTGGCGGTTGTTTTTCACGAACCGAACGCGGCTTCGAATGGGGCGTCGACCCAACCAGCTCCCTCGGCGCCATTGCCTGGATCTTACACCCAGTGGGCTCCACCAACAGCGAACCCCCTGGCCCCGTCGAACATGCCATCTCCAGTCTCCAGCGTCGTGCTTTCGCATCGGCTGAGCGACCTTCAAACCGACCTCCTTGTTCTGCGGACGAAACTGGAAACCCAGGGAATGTACGCTCGATTTTCATTGGATTCGAACTCAAGGGCCGAGCACCTTTGGGATTCCGCAAAGCAGGATCTCAACAAAATCGAGCGGAAGATAGAAGATCTCCTGAAAGAGCCGCCCGAGGGGTTGGGCCAGTCTCCGGAGGTGCGGTCAGTCAAGACGGAGTGCGACCGACTGAGCAAGGAAATCGAAAAGAGGCGAAAGAGTGCTTCGCAAGCGAAGACGGGCGAGGACCGCTGGCCGGAAGTCCGCGGGCCTGAAGATCTGCTCCCCCGAAGCTTTCGGGACCGGGTCAAGTCGTACGAGAAGTCGCGGTCCCCTTGGGGAGACCTGCGGCTGCGGCCGGGGGGGGCTTCCAGCGTGGAAGAACAGTTCCCTGGTTTTCGGCCACCCACTCTGAACCCAGAGCTGCCTGGAGCGCGCGGAGACCGATCTCCGATGCGACGGTTGGAGGAGTTGCGGTCGAGGCGCGTTGGAAATCCCGACTCACCCCGGGTCGATCGTCAGCCCGGGCTCTCGCTGACCCCTGAGGAAGAGTCTTGAGAGTGAGGGCGAAACTTGGGGAATCTCTCCGAGTAACAGAGTGAGCAGCCTCTCGCCACGATCGGGTCGGTGGCTGTGCAGAGGGGTATCCGTGGTTGTGGTGTCGATGGGGGGCAAGCCATTCCGGGCCAGTCTCCCTGCGTTGGTCCTGGAGACGCACTGTGGCCCATCTTCCACCGGAACCGAACTGGGAGTTGCTGAGGTTTCAGCCGGCCCTGTTCTTTGGGCTCGGCCCAAACTACGACCGTTCGGAACTCAAGCGCGCATACCTTGTCTGGCTGCGGCGGTACAAGCCGGAGAAATTCCCCGCGGAGTTTCAAGCAATCCAGACCGCGTATTATTTCCTCGATCGCCAACTTGACCAGTTGGAACTCGGCACTCGTGGGAGTGACCAGGCGTCTCAAGAGACCGGGGCCGCGGTTCGCCCCCCCATCGAGTCGAGCTCCTCCACCAAACCGTCCCCCGCGGTGGAAGACCAAATCCTCGAAGACGAACGGCTGATTCCCCTGGAGCAGCGGATCGAGCAATTCACCCCCGCGGAGGTACTGGCCCAATGGGAACGCCAGCCACCGCTCACGCCCGGCGAAGCCCTGGCGCATCTGTTGTTGCGCGACTGGAAACGGCCGGCGAACGAAATGGAGTTTCTCAGAGATCTTCTGGTGGCGCTGGGACGATTTCCTGACGATGCCACCCTGATGCGTCTGTTGTCCGAGTTCCTGTGCAGTCCTGCCGCCGCCCAAAACAGCCGAGTTGCCCTCACGATCCTCTTCGATCAGTGGCGTCAGCCCAACAGTTGGGAATTGAGCCTGCCGTTATGGACCGCTTTAGCGAAACAGGTTGACAACCGGGAGTTTTATCAGGTTCTCGACGAGTGTCTCAATTCCCGGGCGGCTTCTCGCTGGGCCAAACCCCTGGGCTTTGACTGCTTTCTCACCCGGCTGTTGATGTTTCGGGACGAGTCCGACGTCACCCTGCAGCGACTGGTGCAGATCGATCGCGTCGGGGAGAGCGAACAGGTGGATCCTTTGCACGACTCGTATGTGGCCGTGCTGAAAGCGCTGTGGGAATACCGTCGCCACCGTGATCTCTTCCTCAATGGCGATCCAGTCCGCGGCCGCTGCGACGAGATTCTGCGGGCCTGGTGCGATCATGACGCCGACTTCGACCAACGGATGGTGGCCTGGTGTCAGGAACTGCATGGCAACCTCGCGCTACTTGACCAAAGCTTCGGCACTCCCTTCCCCCCCGACAGAGTGACGGGGCAGATCGCCGGTGATCGGGATGCCATGCAGGCGTTTTTGCTTGCCTGGGTCGCGATCACTGGTCTGCTCCAACAGGCGAATTGCCCCACCCACGGTACCCCAGCCAACAATCAGCAGTTGGTTGAGGAGTGTGCCGAGCGGGTCCAGAGGATGTGGGATGAGCCCGATTACGTGCGATTGCGCGCCTGGTTTCTGGACATTGAGATTCTGGCGTTTGTCCTGCGCGGCGTGCGGGGCGTGATCGACTGGTTTGGGTTGAGTCGGCGGGAGGTGGGTGTCCCATTGGTCGCGGCACGACCCAAAGACCTCGCCACTCTGTACCAGACGAAATTGCGGACTCATATCCTCGAGTTGTTTCATGGTTGCCCACTGCAAATTCCAGACCTGTTGCTTGTCTGTCGGTCGCTCAAACTGCCTGAGCAGGAATTGGAAGAGTTGTTGGATCTCGTGGAGGCCGATTTCGCGCTGAAGATGGCGGTCGTGTGCATCCAGGCCCTTGATTAGGACCGGGGGGTCGTGTGGCTGGGCCCGCAAGGTGATCGATTGTGGCGACCAGTGAGGTGGAAATGATGGGGTGACACCGTTTCGTCTCGGACAGGTGGCACCGATTCGGCCCACCCCCAGTTCGCCAACGGCTGGCACCTGTTCGCCCCTCTTGGAATGGCGGGTGGCTCCGGTTTGGGTCCTTCCCCCACGGGTGGATTGTCTTTTCCTTGCTGCTGAGGCTTGAACGTGGAGAGCGTTTACCTCAACCCCATTGTCCCAGCGGCAGCGGCAGATACGTTGCACGCCTTGGCGATGGTGGTTGGGGGTACCGGGTCGCCGGGGAGATGGGTTGCGGTGCCGGTGGAAAGTCCCGGGATTGGCAGCCAGCTGGGGGGGCTAGCTGGTAAACTGAAATGATGTGGCACAGCAATTTCCTGGCACAGCGCCGGCGTTCGGGCGCAGGCGTTGGGCCCGGTTGAGGTGTTGCGGTGCCGACCGGTTGTCCCTGTTTTCGAATGCCAATGACTTCCGCAGATTCTCAAGCGCAGCCCGCCCCCTCAACGCCTCCGTCGCCCGGTTCCTCGCCGTTCGATTCTTCTCGGGCCGATTCTTCTCGGGCCAGTGCCACCCCGTCCCCTGGCACCCCGTCCCCTGGCACGCTCTATTCCGGAGCGAATGGTGCCGTGCTGTGCGGGGCGACCGTGTTTGGGATTGGCCTGGTGGCGGCCATCCTGGGGGGGATGGCGGTTTCGTTCGCCACGGGCAATCAGCGGCTCGCCGGGGTGCTGTTTGTGAGACTGGCGCTCTGGTCGGCGGCCTATGGCGTGGTGTCTGGGCTGGCGCGGTACTGGAATCGGGCCCGCGTCCCCCGGCTGTTATCGACCCGGTTCCATCCGGGCGATGCAGGCTCGACGCTGGGGATGCTGGTCGGGCTGGTGGTCGCGGGGGCTGCCGTCGCACAGCCGATTACCCTGGGGCCCCAGTCGGCAACAAACGTGCGCGTGGGGCAGGAGTTCGATTTCGAGGGGGTCACACTCGACAAAGAGCCCTACCGGCTCAGCGACCTGCATGGCCGGGTGGTGCTGGTCGATTTCTGGGCCACCTGGTGCGGCCCGTGTGTGCGGGAATTGCCCAACGTGGTGCGAGCCTACGAGCAGTACCACCCCCAGGGTTTTGACGTGGTGGGAATCAGTCTCGATGGAGGGGCCGAGCCATTGCGGAAATTTCTCGATCAACGCCCGCTGCCGTGGCCGCAGATTGTGGATGTGACGCGTGCCGAGCCATTGGCCGAAAAATACGGCGTCGAAGCGATCCCCTTCACCGTGCTGGTCGGACGCGATGGGCTGGTGCGAGCGACCGACCTGCGGGGACCGCAACTCGATTCCGCGATCGAAGAGGCCTTGGCCGAGCCAGTCACCTCAGCCAGCGAAGCTTCCCCTGGTGCCCAACCGGTCCGTCGTTCGTGGCCCCCGCTGCGCGAGTGGCCCCTGCGGCTCTCGCTGGCATTTGTGAATGCGCTGTTGAACAGCCCGTGGCAGTGGCTGCTCGGTGTGACGCTGGTAGCAGGCTGCGCGGGGGCCCTGTTGGAGCGGGTCATCCGCCAGGCCTGTGGCTGCTTGCCTCCCGCAACCAATCCCGGCTCAGTTGCCTGACACCCGTCGACCGACGGACTGCTCGGGGCTGACGCTCTCACCGGCGTGCGGACCGTCAAGCGGGCTCACACCGTCAAACGGGCTCGCGCTGGCACTGGGGCTCGCGCTGGCGATGGGGCTCGCGCTGACACTGCGGCCCACACGGGTGATGGACCGAGAAGACCTCAAGTCGCCGGCGGTGTCTGTGCGAGAGTCCGCCGAGCGCCGCTGACTCACTTGAGGGGTGGCGGCTTCTGTTCGGACATTTTCTCCTTGAGCCTCTGGCTGCGACCGAGTGCCGCGCG
>CAIUHT010000603.1 GCA_903898975.1 uncultured Planctomycetaceae bacterium | reverse complement strand
CGCCCCCCGCTGAGGATGGCGAAGACGTTCAATCCCTTGGTCGCCGACTGGTACTTCTGCTCGTTGGTGAGCGAGTCGGCGGCGGCCCGCAGGGCGTCGGCGGCAGCCCGCAGTTTCTGCTGCGTTTCGTCGAGCAGTTCGACCTTCGGCTGAGCCGCGGCCCCCTGCGCAAGCGTCACCTGCGGGTCGAAAACGCGGACCGAACCCAGCAGGTAACCCACCCCCACCAGGGCCAAACCGCCCAACCACGCTGTACGACGCATGACAGACTCCCCTCAACCCGGGTTGCAAGTTCCTCGTGGCCAATGCCATGCGTACAGTAGCCACGCCCGGCAGGGGCATGCAAGAGGAAAGCGGTGCGACCCCAGCTCGGGGTCTCTCCCGGGCGACCCTGGGGGAGTCAGGCCCCGGGGGCCACCCATCCCTCGCGGCGTCCCCTCCCCCGTTGAAGGGCTCACCCATCACGCCGAGGCGCGGCCACCTCCCAACCGTCGCGCTGCCCCCACCCTCCCCACGAGCGCGCGGTCTCCCTCGGGGACAGGACGCCGCTGGGCAGCGTTGGCCCGCATTCGCGCCCAGCAGCCGGTTCGACCGCCCCACAATCCCCGGGGTGTGCGATAGAATATTCAGGGCGGTTGCTGTGGGGCTTCGTTCAATTTCCGCGACGACCAATGACCGCAATTGGCAGGCTGAGTGTGATGGCGAACTACCAGGAACAGGTTGGGCTGCGGACTGTCGATCGATCACTGCCCACGCAGCGGCGAGGGGGCGGCGAGTCGCTCTCCAGGAGCAGGCTGTGGTGCCTGCTGGCCTGGTCCCTGGCCGGGGTCTGTGCGCTGTCTTGCGGCGCGCCGGGTTCGGCCTTGGCCCAGCCCGCCCCCGCTCCTGCGGGAGCCGAGGGGCCCGATGTCTCGCGCGTGGGGCGCTGGGTCAAGCTGCCTGAGGTCTGCGACGAATCGACCGCTGCGGCGTTCGCCCGGCCCATTCTCGATCTGCAGGCCGAGGCCCGTCAGCACTCGGCCCGAGCCACGCTGTTTGTCGAAGTCGGTCCCGGGCGGGGAACCTTCGCGGGCATTCGCCAGGTGGCCCGCTTGCTCAGCCAGGAACTCCCCGATCTGCAGACGGTCGCCTGGGTCCCCGTCCCGCTCACGGGCCCCCGCGCCGCGGTCGCCCTGGCCTGTCGCGAACTGGCCCTCTCGGCCGAGGGCGAACTGGGCGATCTCTCGGCTGGGCAACCGCTCGACCCCGATGAGCAGGCGTTCCTGATCAACCTGGCCAATCGCGGCAACAACCCGCTGCTGAACGAATCGCTCATGCTGGGGTTGCTCGACCGCCGGCGGGAACTGCTGTGGGTGCAGTACCTGGGGAGAGATCAACAGCGGGCGACCCGCGTGCTGTTGCGGACCGAACTGGCGGAACTGCAGCAGCGGGGCGTGGCGATCGAACGGGTGCAGACTCTGAAAGAGCCCGATTCGCCCGGGGTGCTGACCGCGCAGAAGTGCCGGGGGTTTGGGATTGTCGCCCGCCACTTCGGCGACACGCGCGCCGAGGTGCAGCAGGCGTTCGGGCTGAAGCCCAATCAACTGCTGGTCGAGACCGAAAGGAATGAGCCGGGCCGGGTGCTGCATCTGCGCCTGCAGGGCCGGCTGGATCGGCAACAGGTCGATTTCGCCCAGCGGCAACTGCGGCAGATCGCCGCGCGGAAGGTCAATCGACTGCTGGTTGAAATCGACCTGGGCGATGGCGATCCCGAACTGGCCCTGACGCTGGCGTCGAACCTCGCCGATCTGCGGCGCGACGGAGTGCGGACCGTGGCGTGGATTCCCACGTCGGCCCTGGGGACGGCGGCGATTTTGCCCCTGGGTTGCGACGTCGTCTGGATGGGGCCCAAGGCCGAATGGGGTGGCGTGGTGACCGGGGGCCCTCCCAACCGCCGTCAAGAAGAACCGGTCAATGTCCGCCGCCTGGCCTTGGCGCTCTCGGAACTGGCGTTGCGCCGGCAACGGTCGGGGGCCCTCGCCGCGGCGATGGCCAGCAACACCGAGGCGGTGCAGCAGGCCCGCGACCCCGACGGGCGGCTCACCTGCCTGACCCCGGTGGAACTGGCTGCCCTCGGGCCCGGATGGCAACCACAGGGACCGGTCCCCGAGTGCGGGACCGGTCAGCCACTGATTCTCTCGGCCCAACGGGCGAATGAACTGGGCCTGGCCGAAGAGCCTGTCGCCGACCCGCAGGCGGTCGCCACCCGCCTGGGGCTGGCGCCGGGCGAGCGGTGGGCCACCGCGCGGCAAGACTGGGTCGATCGGCTGGTCTTCGCGCTCAACCGTCCGTGGG
>CAIUHT010000602.1 GCA_903898975.1 uncultured Planctomycetaceae bacterium | reverse complement strand
TGCCCCCCCATTCCCGCGTGCAAGTCCCGAGACAGATGCAGCTTCTGCTTCACCCACAGGGGCATCGCCTTGGCAAACGCGCGGAAGCCACGCGGCGCGAAAGCCACGCACGTCTCGAGCAACCGCTCAAATTTCAGAAGGGGCTTGTCATAGAAGCCCACAAAGTCCAGCTGCCCCGGAGTCAGTCCCGCCTCAGCCAGGCAGTAATCGACAGCATGCCGGGGAAACGCGGGGTCATGCTTGATCCGGGTGAAGCGCTCTTCCTGTGCGGCGGCAACGATCTCGCCATCCACCACGAGTGCGGCGGCCGAGTCGTGAAAGTACGCCGAAATCCCCAAGATCGCCGTCACGGAGGTTCCATTCGCCAGCAGGAGACAAATGAGGGGAATCGACTCAGCCCCAATCGGCAATCAGGCTGAATCACGAATCACACGAGCAACGTGCCTGGTTGCCCCCCTGCCTCAGCGGACCGGGAGCGACCAGGGTGTCAACCGGAACGGCAATCCATCGGAGCAGGCCTCCCCTCATAACACGAATTGATCGGGTTGCCAATTCGATTCAACGGGAATGGGGTCCTCAGCTTCCGTTTCCTGTCGATCACGAAAGACATGCAGAACCCGGGCACGGTCCAGCTCCCGGTAATCGGGCTCCCGGTACGAATCGGAGGCTCTTGAGTTCTGAACAATTCCCGCATCCAGGTCGTGCAACAGGACGCGAACTGCGGGCAAGCCCAGGAAATGTCGTTCCTCGGCGCGAACCTGGCCACCGTGCATGTCATAGATCTCAAACATCTGCCGCAAGACTCTCACAAATTGCCGAAACGCAACGGCACGATCCACGTAAATGAGATCGATCTGCAGTGATTGACAGATCTGCCAGTAGTGGAAGCGAGTCCGACAATCAAAGACACGGTGAAATGGTCGGCCGATTCGGCCATCAAAGACGGTGGACTCGGCTGGATCCTGGGTTTCGGCCGGCGCATCGGTTCTCAGCCCCAGCACAAACCAATGTTGCAGCCCGAGAAGCAGTCCCGACTCCGGAGGGAGTCGGCGACGCGACGCCCGCTTGAAGAGTCCCTGCAACCCCCGTATCAGCTGCCTGCGACAGGCGATCTCGATTGGCCGTCGCTCCTCATGGGGGGACTCGGGCAGCAAGACCCGCCCCTCTCCCGCGGAGAGCCGCTGAGTGTTGAAGCGGATCCCCTGCCAGGCCAGCCGCAGGGAGTCGTAGCCAATCGCCAGGGTCCCGCCCAGCGAGATCCAGGCAAAGACCCGGGTGATCCACTGCGTGGGCGAATGCCAGGGGGCCGCGCGCCATGGTGGCGTCAGCCCCAAGGCCTCCCGGCCCCCCAACAGGAGCGTGACTGAGATCAGCAGCCCAACCATCACGGCGGTCTGGAGCCAGATCAGCAGCCGTCCGTCGAAGCTTCCCTGCCGGGCCCGCCACTCCTGTCGCCAGACGAGCACCAGGTCACGATTCGTCCACCACAAACAACCAGTCACCAGCGCGAGTACCCAAACCATTCCTGCCAGCGGAACGAGCGTGGGGAGCAACAGCGAACCCACCAGGAGTGCGAGACAGCAGCCCAGGGTCGTCACGATCTCACCCCAGAGCGGGCGCGGGCCCTGGCCCAGGTAAGAAACTGCGGCATGATCATGGATCTCGGCCCAGATCAGGAAAACCTGCAGAATCAACAGCAGCAAGGCCGTCCCCAGGAGAGCGGTCCGGGGAAGAAGATAGGCGAGGTAAATCCTCCCGGAGAGCACGGTTCGCCAGGAGTCGGGAGCGAAACAGACCCAGCCTGTCACGAGCAGGCAAACGACCCCAAAGCCCCGCAGGAGCGTCACCCAATCCTCGGGCAGTCCGCGCCGAATCGGGGGGACTCGACGCAAATCGACGCCCCAATCCAGCCCCAGTTTTCGCCGCCACCACTCCCCCCGGGGAATCCATGCCTGGGCACCCCGGACCAATCTCAGCGGATGGGCCTGATGAAGCACGAACGTCACCGCAGTCCAGGCCAGCACGGCAGCCGAGACTGCCACGTGCTGCCAGTCGCTATTCAGCCGCTGGCCCAGGATTTCGCTCGCTAACAGCAACACGATCCAACTGTTCCAGATGACCCACTCACCCGGAGGCAAACTGATCAAGCCAACCAGCAATCGCCGCGACCAGCGGGTCTCTCTTGAGAGGCGACTCATGGGAGGATTCCACGATCGATAAGCCAGGGATGTGCGGCGGGCCCGGAGGGAACGCAGGCGGTCCGTTTCATTCGACTTCGCACCACAGGGCCAGCTGAACGGGAGCATTGAGCGGCAGTTCGGCCGCCCCAATCGCGATCCGCACGTGCCTTCCAGCTTCCCCAAAGATCGACTGCAGCAGGTTCGAGGCGGGGTTCAAAACGGCTGGCTGATCGTGAAACCCGGGCGCGGACTGTACAAAGCCCTCCAATCTCAGCACTTTCTGTACGCGGTCGAGAGACCCGACAGTCGCGGCAATCTGAGCCAGTGCGTTGAGCACGCAGACCCGCGCCGCTTCCCCCCCCTGCTCGACATTCAGATCGGAACCGACTTTTCCGACCGCCGAGAGTTTCCCCGCCACGAGGTTGAGCTGCCCACTGGTCAGGACCAGTGATCCCGTCCTCAGCGCCGGCACGTAGGCACCCACCGCCGCTGGTGCGGCGGGAAGCACGAGACCCAACTCAGCCATTTTTTTCGCGACTTGACTCATTGGCCACCGTTCCGTTCGGGGAGTGCGGACCGGAATCCGCTTAAGACTTGCCGCGGTTGGTCGGTAAATCCTGACAGACCTGGTCACCCTGTGCCGCCCCGGAACTCTCAGTCAATCCCGCGGCTTCCTGGGCCGATCCAGGAGGGCGCGCCAAACCTGTGACCTCGGCCTGCAGGACAAGATGTCCGGATTGGGCCGGGTCCGGCCGCGGATGATCCATCCTGAGGTGCGTTCCTCGACTCTCACGGCGGGCCAGTGCCCCCAGGATCATCAACCGGGCCACAAGCAGCATGTTTTGCAGCTCCCAGCCCCGGGGCTCGGTGAATACGTGGGGACCGACGTAACGGCTCCAGAACTCCACCTGCCTCAACGCCGACTCAAGTCCTGCCTGATCTCGCTGGATACCCGCATCCCGCCACATTTCGGCACCCAACGAATTCCGCAGGTCCGTCAGGTCAAACGGTTCGGGCCCCCCCGTGTTGACAGGATCCGCGGGTGGACTTGCCCACAGCGACGGAACAGCGAACCTGTCGGGCATGGCAGCCGCGAGCCGAGCCGCATTCCGCCCTGCCCGCCGCCCAAAAACCAGCCCTTCGAGCAGGCTGTTGGACGCCAATCGGTTCGCTCCGTGCAGCCCGGTGGAGGTCACTTCGCCGGCCGCCCACAACCCGGGGAGCGTCGTCGCCGCCTGGTCGTCCGTCACACAGCCCCCAATCATGTAGTGCGCGCCGGGACGAACGGGAATGGGGTCGCGGGTGATATCCAGCCCAAACTCACGGCAAACCTTGCCAATATGCGGGAATCTCTCGCGGACCAGTCCCACGGGGAGATGCGAGAGATCGAGGTAAACGCACGGGTGCCGGGTCAGTTCCATCTGCCGGACGATCGCCTGGCTGACCTCGTCGCGCGGAGCAAGTTCGAGTTGGGGCGAGTACTTCTCCATGAATCGCACCCCGTGGCAGTCACGGAGATACGCCCCTTCGCCCCGAACAGCCTCGGTGATCAGGTGCCGGGAACTCCCGGCGATGTAGAGCACCGTCGGGTGGAATTGCATGAATTCCATATCGCGCAACGCGCACCCGGCGCGAAACGCGGCGGCATGTCCATCGGCAGTGGCGATCGGCGGATTCGTCGTTTCGCGGTAGATCTGCCCAGCCCCTCCCGTTGCGAGGATTGTCTGCTTGGCCCAGACCAGGGTCTTTCCATGTTCGCGATTCCACAGGATCGCCCCCCGACACTCCCCATCACTGGTCAATAAATCAACCAGGAAGGTCCGCTCCCAGATCGCCAAGTTGGGCAACTGCCGAGCCTGGGCAATCAACGCCCGCATCACTTCCTTGCCGGTCGCATCCTGCAAGGCATGGGCCACACGACGATGACTGTGACCCCCCTCCTGCGTCAGTGCGAGCTCTCCATTTTCCAGGTCGAAAACGGCCCCCCACTCCTGCAGTTCATTGATCCGCTCGGGAGCTTCGCGTACCACCAAATCCACAATCGCCGCGTCGCACAGCCCCTTGCCGGCCGCAATCGTATCGGCCACGTGATTGCTGAAGGCGTCCACGGGATCGAGGACCCCGGCAATTCCACCCTGCGCCCAACTGCTGTTGGAAAGATCGAGCTGGTCTTTACTGACCACGATCTGCTGCAGCCCCAGCGGGACTTCCAGGGCCGCTCGCAGGCCGGCAATTCCACTGCCGATGATCAGGACATCGGTGAAGGCATGCGTCACCCGCTTGGGGTGAAAGGGAACCAGGTATCGGCTCGATATGGGGACG
>CAIUHT010000601.1 GCA_903898975.1 uncultured Planctomycetaceae bacterium | reverse complement strand
GCCGACCAGCCCGAGGCGCCCGAGTACTTTGTTTACGACGCCATCAAGAATCGGCAGGAGCGGCCCGATCTGTCGGCGACGATGAGCCACTCGCTGCGGGGGTTGTCGGTCGCCGAGGTGCTCGAACTGCGGACCGCCGGGGCCCAGTTGCTGGACGTGCGGGAGGCGCTCGACTTCGAGGGGGCGCACCTGCGGGGGGCCATCAACATTGGCCTGAAGGGCAAATACGCCACCTGGTGTGGCTCGGTGCTCGACCACGAGCGGCCCATCGTGGTGATCGCCGAGTCGGGCAATGAGGCTGAGGCGGTGACCCGGTTGGGACGCATCGGCTTTGACAACGTGACCGGCTACCTGGCGGGAGGCATGGCCAGCCTGGCGACGCACCCCGAGCAGATTGCGACCGTCCCGCGCATCACCGCGGGGGCGTTGGCCGCGGAGCTCGAAGGGAGCCGCCCCCCGCTGGTGGTGGACGTCCGCTCCGAGAAGGAATGGAACCAGGGGCATGTCGCCGGAAGTGTGAACCTCCCCCTCCCTCACCTGCAGGAACGGCTGGCGGAGCTTCCCTCGGGTCGAGACCTGGTGGTGCATTGCGAGGGGGGCTATCGCTCGGCCATCGCCTGCAGCCTGCTGGTGCGAGCGGGCCGGGCTGGAGTGCACGACCTGGTGGGGGGCCTCAAGGCGTGGCAGGCGTCGCAACTGCCCGTGGAGGCCGCCGCCGGGGCGGCACCGACCTGTGGCACCACCAGTTGTTCGGCAGGGAAAGCCTGACCGACCCCATGGGGTCTGCCTGGTCCCGCAACCCCGGCGCAACAACGGGACCGCGGACGAACCCGCGGATGTGCGTCAGACCAACGCAACAGCCATCGCCCAGCCACCGCTGCGCCGTCGCAAAACTGACGTCGCACGCTTCTGCGGTCGCGGCATCTCGGGCCCCAGCGGTGGCCCGCAGGAGAGTGCAACCATGTGGGTCTGGGGTCCGCTGCTGGGTGCGGTCGTGGGGCTTTCGCTGGGTCTGACCGGTGGGGGGGGAGCGATCTTCGCGGTCCCCCTGCTGGTCTATGGGCTGGCGGTTCCCCTGCGGGAAGCGGTTGGCATTTCCCTGGCGGCTGTGGGTGCGACCGCGGTCATGGGGTTCCTCAGCCGCTGGCGGCTGGGCCAGGTCGAATTGCGAACCGGGCTGCTGTTCGCGGCGGCCGGGATGACCGGTGCCCCGGTCGGCAGCCTGCTGGCGACCCGGGTTCCCGAACCGGTGCTGCTCACCCTGTTCGCCCTGGTGATGCTGGTGGTGGCGGTCCGCATGTGGCAGCAGGCGGGTGGAGCCGGTCGGATCCTCGCTGAGTGCGGGGTGCCCGGTGAGGCAGAGGGGCCGACCTGCCAGCGGGACGCGACCGGGGCCCTGAGGCTGACCTCCCGGTGTGCGATGCTGCTGCTGGCTGTTGGCCTGGCGGCGGGTGTGCTGTCGGGGCTGTTTGGCGTGGGGGGCGGGTTTGTGATTGTCCCCGCGCTCGTGCTGTTCAGCAGCATGCCCATTCAGCGGGCGGTGGGAACCTCGCTGCTGGTGATTTCGTTGGTGAGTGGCTCGAGCCTCGTGGCGCAATGGTGGCAGGGCCGGACGCCGCCCCCGTTGCTGACAACCCTGTTTGTGCTAGGGGGGATCGCCGGGCTGTGGGTGGGACAGTGGCTGGGACAGCGACTGTCGGGGGTGCTGCTGCAGCGGGTGTTCGCGGTGGTGATTGTGGCGGTGGCGATGTTTGTGGTGATTCGCAGCACGTGGACTTGAACAGCAGTGACCCGCGAAGGAGCAGTGGCGATGAGAGCAACCGAGCATCATGAAGTCGTGATTGTGGGAGGCGGGACCGCGGGAATCACGGTCGCCGCGCGGCTGGCGGGGGGCTGGTGGCAACGCCGGCGGGATGTGGCGGTGATTGAACCGTCCGACAAGCATTACTACCAACCGCTGTGGACGCTGGTGGGGGCCGGCCTGGCGCGGAAGGAAGCGACCGAGCGGTCGGAACGCTCGGTCCTGCCCCGCGGCGTGACCTGGTTGCGGGACGCGGTGGCGGAGTTCGACCCGGCGAACAACTCGCTGACAACCCGGGACGGCCGGACGGTGACCTACGACTGGCTGGTGGTGGCGGCTGGACTGCAGGTGAACTGGGCCAGGATTCCCGGGCTGGTCGAAGCGGTGGGGCACGATGGCGTGTGCAGCAACTACGCCTACAGCACCGTCGATTCGACCTGGGAGGCGATCCGCAATTTCCGCGGTGGGCGGGCGATCTTCACCAATCCTGCGGGCGCGGTGAAGTGTGGCGGAGCCCCCCAGAAGATCATGTACCTGGCGGACGACTGGTTTCGGCGGAACGGGGTCCGTGACCGAACCGAGGTCATCTTCGCCTCGGCGTTGCAGCAGATCTTCGCCATCGAGCGGTACAAACCGACGCTCGAGCATGTGGTCGCCCGCCGGGGCATCGACTGTCGGTTCCGCCACGAACTGATCGAGGTACGGGGCCGCGAGAAACAGGCGGTGTTCCGCAACCTGGCCACCCAGGAGACCACCACGCTCGCTTACGACCTGCTGCACGTGACCCCCCCGATGGGTCCACCCGACTTCCTGGCGCACAGCCCGTTGGCCGACGCCCAGGGCTGGGTCGAGGTCGATTCGGCGACCTTGCGGCATCCGCGGTTCGACCGTGTGTTCGCCCTGGGAGACTGCAGCAACCTGCCCACGTCCAAAACCGGGGCGGCGATCCGCAAGCAGGCCCCGGTGCTGGTCAGCAACCTGCGGGCGGCCATGCAGGGGCAACCGCTCACCGCCCGCTACAACGGGTACACCTCGTGCCCCGTGGTCACCGGCATTGGCAAACTGGTGCTGGCCGAGTTTGACTACCAGAAGCAGCCCGATGAATCTTTCCCCATCGATCAGTCGCAGGAACGCTGGAGCATGTGGCTGCTCAAGCGGCACCTGTTGCCCCTGATCTACTGGCACGGGATGCTCAAGGGGCGGATGTAACGACCGGAGCAGTCGCGGGGACCGCTCGCAGCCAGTCCGCACCGGTTCTGCGGACGCTCCCGTTGGCCTGAGCGGCCAATGACCGATCAAACCGGCAACAGTTCCAGGCAACAGTTCAAGATGGAGTCGCTTTCATGACGCGGTGGTTGGGCATGACGCGGTGGTTGGGCATGAGTGTGTGGCTGGCGTTTAGTGTCGCCTGCCTGCCGGGGGGAGTTGGCGGGACCCGGCTGGCGGCCCAGGAAAAAAGCGTGCGACCGGGAATCAACGACACCTTCCGCGATCCGGATGTCCGCGACTTCATTGGGAAATTCGAAATCGAGAGCCGCGAGGTCTTTGCCAAACGTCGGCAGATTCTCGAAGCCTGCGGCCTTCGGCCCGGTCAGACCGTGGGCGATATTGGGGCGGGCACAGGGCTCTACACCCGGCTGTTCGCCTCTGCCGTGGGAGACGAAGGACGGGTGCTGGCGGTCGACATCGCGCAGAAATTCCTGGACCACATCGACCAGCGGTGCCGGGAGGCAGGCCTCCGGAATGTCGAGACCGTGCGGTGCGCGGCCGACTCGACGGGACTCGCGGACGCCAGCCTCGACTTTGCCTTCATCTGCGACACCTACCACCACTTCGAGTTTCCCCGGAAGACCATGCAGTCGCTCTGGCGGGCACTCAAACCTGGGGGCCGGGTGGTGGTGATTGACTTCAAAAAGGTCGCGGGCGAGAGCAGCGACTGGGTGATGTCGCATGTGCGCGCGGGACAGCCCGAGGTCGAGGCCGAGATTCGCTCGGTCGGCTTTCGCAAGGCTTCCGAGGTCCCGAACCTGCTGAAGGACAACTACCTAGTCGTGTTCGAGAAGCCTGCGCCCGTCGAACTGGCGTTCCCACTGGTGAAGCAGTTTGGCGGCATCCGCGTGCGGCCAGGGGCGGTCGATCCGCCCCGCGCCGGCGCGAAGGTGGTGCTGGATGTGACACAGGGGGGCAAGCCCACCGAGTTGAATAAGGGACTTGAGCGGGCGGCGCGACTGCTCAACATCTACGGGGCGGCGGGGCTGACCGCCGACGATGTGCGGGTCGCGGTGGTGCTGCACGGCGAAGCGACCTTCAGCGTGCTGACCGACGAGGCGTATCGGGCGCGGCTTGGAACCGAGGGGAACCCCAACCGTGCGTTGCTGGCGGCCCTGCGCGAGGTCGGGGTCGAGGTGCTGGTGTGTGGCCAGGCACTCCACAACAAGGGAGTCGCCGACGAAGAGGTGGCCGCCGAGATTCCCGTGGCGGTGTCGGCCCTGACAGCGGTGCTGAACCGGCAGGCCGCCGGGTATGGTTGCCTGACAATCCCGTGACCCCGGCCGCACGCGACCGCAGGACAACTCGGCCAGCCTGAACAGGCCAGCCTGAACAGACCGGGCTGACCGGACCCGCCAGATCGGTTTGCGAACCGATTCCACGTCCCCGAGCTGGCTCGTCAACACAACCGCCCCGGTCCGCAATCGAGTGCAGACCGGGGCGGTGTGGTTTTCAACGGCGGTGCCTGGTGACCGACGCAACGCATGGCACGCTGCGGCCGCTCTCTTGCGCTGGCCGCGATCGCTGCCTGCGCTGTCGGCCCCAGGCTGCACACTCCGATTTCGCACTCCGATTTCGGGCTCGCACCTCGAGCGCGGGCCCTGGCGCAGGCCCTCCAGCCTGGCGAAATCCGGGCTCGTTACTTGATGGTTTCCGGCTTGTATTCGTGATCGCGCTTGAACAGCATGGTGGCCTTCTCGATCTTGTCACCCTGCTTGAGCTTGTCAACCACATCCATCCCCTTGATCACCTTGCCAAAGACGGTGTGCTTGCCGTCGAGGTGCGGCGTTTCGTCAAAGGTGATGAAGAACTGCGAGCCCCCGGTGTCGCGGCCGGCGTGGGCCATGCTGATCACGCCGCGGGCGTGCTTGTGGCGATCTTTGCGGTAGCACTCGCACTTGATGCGGTAGCCCGGCCCCCCCGAGCCGACACCCTTGGGGTCGCCCCCCTGCGCCATGAACCCGGCGATCACGCGGTGAAACTTCAGCCCGTCGTAGAACTTGCTGTCGACCAGGCTGACGAAGTTCGCGACGGTGTTGGGGGCCTCGTCCTCGAAGAGTTCGAGCACGATGTCACCCTTGTTGGTCTTGAGTTCGACCTGGGGCAGTTTCTCTTTGTCTTGAGCGAACGCCGACAGGCCCGACAGGGCCAGGGTGGCCACCAGGGCGAGAGTGGGAAAAGTACGGGGCATGCAAAGTTCTCCAATCCGTTGAGAGACCATCACCGCGGGCCAGCCGCAGTGACCAGGAACACATCGACTTCCGTCAGCCTATCGTACCGTCCTCCCACTGCCAACCAGCCCTGCGCTCCCGTCAGTCCCCAAGCGCAAGACTCCCTCGAAAACACTGCGGCGGAATCACCCCGTTCGGGTTTCGCTGCCGGTTGGCAAGTCACGCGAAGTGTGGAGTGGCCCGGTCCAATTCTGCCAATCGTGACCCGGCTCAACGCTGGCCGACTCTCGGCCCACAGTCTCAACCTGGTCAGGCTGGCGGCCGGGGTTCGCCGTCGCCACCCACAGCCCTCTTGGCTCATGCCGGTCTGCTTGACCAGTCTCCCGCAGTTCTGGACGATGCGTGCGAGAGTGGTCAAGAACTGCGGCGGTGCGACGCGGGAATGTTTCGGGTCGCCATCGCCCTGGCAAATCATCAGGACGGGAGCGATTGCATGCATCGGTCGATTGGCCTCTGGTTGCTGGCGGTGGGAGTGGCTTGGCTGATGTCGGTCTGCGGCGCCGGTACGCCCCGCTGCCGCGCCGACGATCCTCTCCCCCCGGCGGGATATCGGGCGCTGTTCAACGGTCGCGACCTGGCCGGCTGGTACGGGCTGAACCCCCACGAGGTGACGGGTCTGACAGGAGAGCCGCGCGACGCCAAGCTGGCCGCGCAACGCGGGGAATTCGCCAAGCACTGGCGGGTCGAGAATGGCGAGCTGGTGAATGACGGCCACGGGCCGTACGCGACGACCGAGCAGGAGTGGGGCGATCTCGATCTCTGGATCGATTACAAGACGGTCGCCGGGGCCGACAGTGGAATCTACCTGCGTGGTCTGCCCCAGGTGCAGATCTGGGACTGGAACCAGCCGTACGACTTGAAGAACCCCCAGCGGAAACCGCACCTGGGTTCGGGGGGACTGTTCAACAACACCCCGGGGACCGCCGGTCGCGATCCGCGGGTGAAGGCCGACCGCCCGTTTGGCGAGTGGAACCGGTTCCGCATCCGGCAGGTGGGGGCCCGGACGTGGGTCTGGCTCAACGGGGAACTCGTGGTCGATGACGCGCCGCTCGAGAACTACCAGGCGCGGGGTGAGGCGATTCCCCCCAAGGGGCCCATCCACCTGCAGACACATGGGGGAGAGATCCGCTGGAAGAACCTGTTTGTCCGCGAGATTGGTGCCGAGGAAGGGCGCCAGATTGTGGCGGCGGCCGATGCCGAGAAACGCGCCCGCCTGGCCGGGGGCCTGACGCTGCACGCCTCGTTCGACACGGGGCTCGAGGCCGACTTCGCCCGCGGTGACCGCGGGTGCTACGTGCAGCAGGGGACCGGGCTGGCGTCGGCGACCGTCAATGACGAACTGCAGCTGGTCGCCGACGGCGGCCGGTTTGGCGGGGGCCTGCACTTTGTGAAGAAGGGGAACACGCGTCCCGCCTACCGTGACGCGGGCGCGCTGGAATACAACGACCGCAGCTGGAGCCGGTCGGTCTCGGTGTGGCTCAAGCTCAACCCCGATCTCGATCTTGAACCGGGCTATTGCGACCCCGTGCAGATTGTGGGGGACGACCTCAAGAAGGGGTTCATGTTCCTGGAATGGTCGAAGGATGAAACCCCGCGGCTGTTCCGGTTCGCGATGCGGCCCCTGTTCCACATCTGGAATCCCGACAACGTGCAGTGGGCCGACATTCCGTTTGCGAAGCGGCCGATGGTGCAGGTCGAGAAAGCCCCCTTCTCGCGCGAGGAATGGACACACGTGGTCTTCTCATTCGAAGGAGTCAATGACCGGACCCGTCCCCAGGTTGGCCGCCTGCACATCAACGGCCGACTCCAGGGAACCATTGAGAACTGGGAAATGACGTTCGGCTGGAACCCCGAGAAAGTGCTGCTGGTGCTGGGAGCGGCCTACGTGGGGCACCTCGACGACCTGGCGGTGTTCGACCACGCGCTGACCG
This sequence comes from uncultured Planctomycetaceae bacterium, assembly GCA_903898975.1. Lineage (GTDB taxonomy): Bacteria > Planctomycetota > Planctomycetia > Planctomycetales > Planctomycetaceae > UBA10511. The sequence goes on along the minus strand of CAIUHT010000601.1, from coordinate 3,279 downwards.
ACGGGGAGATCCGGATTCTCAACGGGCTGAAGGGGGGCGTTCGCGAACTGCGCTAAGCGTCTTTGCCCACACGGGCCAGCGGCACAGCGCAGGCCCGCACGGGCCCCTCTCGCCCCGCCGCGACGCCCCCGGGATGACTTATCCAGTCGCTCGGGCGGCGGCCCCTCGGCGTCGGGGCGAAGCGGGAGGCTGGTGGGAGTTCGACTCCCGCCAGCGCCGGCTCTCGTTTGCGCTCTTCGGCAGGCGCGCTCTTCGGCAGGTGCGCTTTTCGGCGGGGGCGCTTATCAGCGGGATCCTTTGCCGACGCGGTCCATTCTCAGCGGGGGCCCGCCAGCCGCGTTAGCCACCCCTTGTCGAGTCGGGCGAAACGCAGGTCAATCACATCCTGCATGGCCCAGTCGGGCAGGTATTCGCAGGTCCAATAGTTGAGCAGGCCATGCCCCGCCCTGGTGAATCGCAGGCCCGGGTTCGAAAACGCCCGACGCGGGTCGGTCTCCACGTCGGCGACATGCCGCCAGGTCTGGCCGTGGTCGGTTGAGAGCGCCAACGACAGCGGGCTCCGCTTGCCAAAGTGCGAGCGGAACTTCGGGTCATACGAGTTGTTCCAGACAATCAGCAGGTGGTCGGTCCCGGGAATGCGGACGATGTCGGGACACGACTCGGGAGCCTGGAGTTCCAGTGCCCGCGGCGAACTCCAGGTCTCACCATCATCTTTTGATTCGCACAGCTGCACCCGCCCCGTCTGGCTCCGCAGCACCATCAGCACGCGGCCATCAGCCGCCTGCTCGACATGTGGTTCCATCGCCCCTCGCATCGGGAGTTCGATCCGCGCGGGGGAGACCTGCCAGGTGCGGGCATCGTCATCGCTGTAGAGCATGGCCGCCGCGTAGGGTCCCGTTTCGGCGGGCCGACCGGGGGCGGGTGGGTTGGCCGGCAACAGCAGTCGGCCCGAGGCCAGCCGCTTGATTGTGCCATTGCAGAGCGCGAGATCACTGCGCGGAGTCAACGTCGCGAAGGGGACGAAGGTCCGCCCCTCGTCGGTCGATTTCCAGACGTGATTGGTCAATGCACCGGCGCGGTGTTGCCGCATGAAGGCCAGCAGAATCGACCCATCCCGCCCACGGATCAGGTTGGGCGAGTAGACATTCATATCGCCGGGATCGGTGGTGGCGACCACGCGGTGCTCGCCCCAGGTGCGTCCCAGATCGGCCGATTCATGGGCGACAAACCGGGTCTTGGCGAAGTCACTGCCATCCCCCGAGAACTCCATGGAGACCAGCAGCAGTCGGCCCTCTGCGAGTTCGATGGAGTCCCCCTCGGACCGGCGGGTGAATGCGGCGGTACTCTGCGCTACCGTGACAATTTCGGGCCCATCCTTGGCCGCCCTGCCCTGGGGGGCACTGGAGCCAGGTGAGGCCGGGGGATTCGCCCGGGCGGAAACATGGCAGGCGCCGAATGTGATCCCCAGCGTCAGCACCAAGCCTCGAAAGCAGTCGCAGCCACTCATTGAGTCATCCTGTCTCTGTGCGTCTGTGGAATGAGGAGGAAGGATCCCGCCGGGCCCCGGCTTATCCGGGAGTGGAGGTCGAAAACTCAAGCGTTTGAAGCCCCCCCGTTGTGCGGCGATCTGCGCTGGAGACCATCTGCTGGTGTCGAAAGACAGTGGCCGCCGCACGGGAACACGTTGGGGGAAGCTCGCCGACCGGGGCCAGCGGGTTGGGCAGCCTGAGCCCCCCATTCCCTCACCTGCGGTGCCAACGGCCTCCCCCTCCCGGTTTATAAGGATAAGGGGAGCCCCCGGCAGGGGACAGGCGGGGACATGGGCCCTCGGGGAATTGGCGCAGCCTTGTTCGTCGGGAACTTACCGGCTGGTGCTGCGATTGGGCCCGCCCAGGCTCACTTTTCCCGTGACGATGAGAAAAGGAGGAGAGAGAATCCGATGAGCGGTGCTCGACCGGTGGAAGCAGCCTCTCGACCATACTGGGGGAGATCAAGTCATTTCAGGAGGGTCGGCCCGAGAGCCGATCGAGTGGCGGTCGAAAGCTGAAAATCTCGCGATTTTCAGTCGATCTGGCCGCTCCACAACCAATTCTCGACAATCGAAACTGAGAGCCCACCAAGAGGGGCGGCCGGCCTGCTCAGTCCCGATCCTTCAGTGAACGGGGAGCCAGTGGCAAGTTTTTTTCACCCAGGACTCAGGTTTTCTATTATTTTTGATTTGTGAGTCCAACTGGGAATTCGGTAATTTCTTCCGCGATGACGATAGTTGACGGGTCCCAAGAGGGGTTTTCCCTCCGGCCCAAGCCCAAAAACCGTGTCGTCACGACTCCATGGGGGTGGAGTCGATCGTTGCTTGAGCCTCTGGCGGGGTCGGGCCCAGTTCGTGGGTGCCCCGCCAGGTTCGCGGCGTCGATTCACGCGGACGACAAGTTCGGCGTGAATGCCCCCGTGGATCGAATTCCAACCTGAGTTTCTTTGCCTGAAGTGGAGAGGGCCATGGTTCGTCAGTCGCTGAGATCGCTGGTTTCCCGTTTGTTTGATGCATCGTGGTCTCGTTCGACTCGCCGCACACGACGGGCTGTCGCTCGACGGAACTCCCCTGGAACCGAAGTCCTTGAAGTTCGGAGCCTGCTGACGGCATCGGTGCTCTCCACGGAAACGATGCTCTTCGATCCTTCCCCGGCCCAGCCCTCCAGTGGCGATGAAGTCGCGGTCGGGACAATCGAGTATGTGCGCGATGGCTCTACCGTCTCGGTGCGGGCCAGCATCGACGCCAATCGGCGCCTGCGGTACTCGATGGATTCGATTGCGGTCACCAGTGCCACGTTGGGCAACGTCAGCCAGTCGCTGCCCGAACGGACCCAGGATTTCACGCTCACGCTGCCGAATGCCGCGGGTCCGCGGGACTCCTTCTCGATCGCCACTTCGGTGTCCGTTGTTGGCGTCAACACCGACCTCTTCGACGCGGCCCTGCCCAGATTGGCCGGCCTGCAGCCCAGTTCGGGCGCGTTGGTGAGTCCCCAGAACCTGTACGATGGGACCGTGAATCCCGGCTACATCCCCACCGAGACGGGGACCAATGTCGCGCTCAACACCGTCGAGTTCGCAGCCGATCCAGGTTGGCGAACTGGCGAAGCCATCCGCATCGTGGCGAGCCTGGGAGCACCGGCCACGGGCCTGGTCACCGCCCCAACTTTGACCGACACCGCCACCTCTGCGGTGGTTTACGTCCAGCGACTCACCGACACCAGTTACTCGTTCCACACGACCCAGGCCGGT
>CAIUHT010000600.1 GCA_903898975.1 uncultured Planctomycetaceae bacterium | reverse complement strand
GCTCTATCAGCACGACCTCAACCCCGATCTGGCCGACGAGATTGTGCTCGATCAGTTGCGCGAGCGGCTGGCGCACCCCGAACTGACCCGCTTCGCCTGGAGTCTCTACCGCGGCGTCCTCGACGGGCAGGCCGGGCTCGACGGACAGATTGGCGATGTGGCCACCAACTGGTCGCTGCGCCGGATGGCGGTGACCGACCGCAATGTGCTGCGGCTGGGCGCCCATGAACTGGCCCGCGGCGACACGCCTCCTGCCGTGGTGATTGACCAGGCGATTGAACTGGCCCGCAAGTATGGCTCGGCGAACTCGGCCCCGTTCGTGAACGGAATCCTCGATCGACTGGTCCGCCGCGAACGCCCCGCGCCGGCCGTCGCCGACACTCCCCCCGGTCCCGTCCCGAGCGCAAGCGGTGTGCCCGAAGAGGCCCAGTGGCCGGTCGGAGTCGACGACACCGCGACCCCGCCAGCCGCCGATGAACTTCCCTCGCTGCTGTCGGAGAACGACGGGTTTGACGAGCCCAGTTGAACCGGCTGGCTTGAGCGGACCCACCCGGGGAGGTTTGCCAGGTCGGGTTGACTGATTGGGGCCCACCAGATTAGGCCGCTGAGGGCTCAATCAGCGAATGTCGGCACCGAAGACGACGCGACACTCGGGCAGGTCGGCTTGAATTCGCTCGCACACCGCCTGGGGCAGGGGAGTGTTGGTCAGGTCCAGGACCTTGAGCGATTTGAACTTGGGCAGAATGCGCGCCAGGCCTTCGTCGAGGGGGCATTCCGCCAGCAGCAGTTCTTCGAGCGCGGGCAGGCCGATCAGCAGCGAGAGATTGACCGACTTGAAGGTCTCGGTATTCGAGAGATCAAGCCGTCGCAGGCGGGCACACTCCCGCAATGCTCCCAGCCCCGTCCCGTTGATCAGGTTTCGGCGCAACCGGAGATCTTCGAGTGCCTTGAACTTGCCAATCAGCGGGAGCCGGGTGTCGTCCACATCGCACGACGACAGGTCCAGCCGCTTCAGCCGGACCAGGAACAATTCTCCCGCCAGGCCCGAGCCCGTGATCGCGGCATTGGGAATCTTGAGTGTCTGCAGGGCCCCCAGCGGCGCAAGCCGGGCGAGCCCCGCATCGGTCAGCCCCTTGCTGCGCCGGGGTGCCAACCCCAGGTCGAGCGTGACCAGTTGCGTGAGGTTGGCCACCGACTCGAGTCCGAGGTCGGTGACGGTGTCCCGATCGGTGAATTCCAGCGACGCGAGGTTGGGAAACCGCACCAGTTGGGCCAGGGCCGCATCGGAAGCGCGGGGCAGCAGCAGCGATTTCAGGGCGGTGGAGGGCTCGAGCTGAGAGAGCGACTCCTCGGTCAGCAGTCCCAGGGGAAACTCCAGTTGCCGCACATTGGGCACCCCCGCCAGGTGGGGGGCCAGTTCGCTGAGAAAAGTGTCAGTGACCGGAGAGTTGGTGCGCTTAATACCCACCACCGTGCGACGCGGTTCCCCGCCAATCACCACGTCATCGTATTCGAGGTCGAGATCGAGCCGGGCCAGTGCCGCGACCGCTTCTTCCGAATCGGCCCGTTCAATGATCACCGCCTGGCTGTCTGCTGTCTTCCAGTTCTTGAGGCTGGGGAGCGACCGCTCGAACCGCAGGGCGTCTTCCCGGTCTTTCTGGATGGCTTTTTCCAGCAGGTCGACCGGGTCCAGGGAATTGGTTGTGTTCCCGGCCTCAGGGTCCGTATCAGCGCTGGTGACGCGACTGTCTCCGCGGTTCGATTGGGGCATCGCCAGTTCGGGTGGCAATGTCTTCTGCAGGATCAGTTCGAGCAGAATCGCGGCGATGCACACCCCGACACCAATCGCCGGTTGCCGAAGGGGCTGTTGTCGCATGCTCCGCACACCCAGTGCGATCAGCGACACGACAAACCCCAGCCAGGCCATCAAAAAGCTGGGGAGTGTCAGCCCTGGCACCCATCGCAGAAAGACCGCCAGGCCACCCAACCCGGCTCCCAGCAGCCCGACTGCCAGCGGCCAGGTTTGGCTCCAGCCCCCGGTCGGGTTCACTTTGACCCGGACCCGCTTGCGGGTGCGCTTGCGCCCCCCGGACTTGGTCTCCGACTCGGTGCCATCCATCACGCAGTGTCCGGTTCTCGGCTCCCGCGTCCCAGCCGGGCGCGTTGCATCTGGGCCACCAGAGAGGCCCTCCTGAGGACTTCATGATATCGTACCACCTCGGAACAGTCAGCCCTTGGCCACTGGCTGTC
>CAIUHT010000599.1 GCA_903898975.1 uncultured Planctomycetaceae bacterium | reverse complement strand
GTGGCGATTTTTCCCTCCTTCGACCAGGCGGACGGCCCAAACCCACGGGGAGCCAGCCACGCGTTGCCCAACTCTCCCGACGCGATCCGCTTCCACCATTCCGGGTCCACCACGCGTGCTCTCTCAGCCAGCCGACCCTCCTGCGCACCATCACGCGGCACGTCACCCGACCGCCCCTCGTCCGCCACAGCCCCCAGCTGGGGGAACACCGACCGCAGCCGCTCGCTCACTTCCTGCCAGCCAAACGTTTCAACCAGGTTCAACTGCAGGCCGGTGATCGGGCGATCGGCGGGCTGAGCCAACACCAGCACCAATGGAACATTCCGCTCGCTCTCCCACCGCCAGACCCGTACTCGAACCCCCTCGGCAACGGCGTCGAACTGCGGCCACCGCGCGATCACGGGCAGGCTCTCCGGCCACCCGCCAAACACCTTTTGCCGCACCACCCCACGCAGCGCCGCGCTCGTGGCCTCAAACTCCTCCCGGGTTGCCGGTACCGGCGGAGTGGCCGCCTGGGGCACAAACGACTCCGCGATCCGCGTCACCCGCTCATCGGCGGGCAACGCTGCGAAGACCTTGAGTTCCGCCGGGGTGAACAGCTTGACCGCCGCCCGCTCAACCAGCGGCGTCTCCGTTGGCTTGAGAAACCGCTGGAACCAGCGAAATGCCGGGACCTGCAGATCCTGCGTGTCCTGGTGCGGCCCTTCGGTCAGCAGCAGCCCCAGGTTCTTGTCGGCCTCGAGCAGCCGATAGATCCGCCGCGCCCCCGCATGCACCCGCACCACCCCCTCGCGGGGGAAAATGGTGTCTTTGTCGGTGTTGGCGATCAGCAGCGGCCGGGGAGCCACCAGTGCGGCAATGGTGGCGAAGTCCCAGCGATACGTGTTGATGTGATACATGCAGTCGCAGTGGCCATCGACCACGCCATCCACCACGTGGTTTCGCAGATCGGTGATCCCGGCCACCGGGACAGCCGCCTTCACGCGGTCGTCGAGCGCCGCGATCCACCACGAATACGCACCGCCTCCCGAACGGCCGGTGACCCCCAGTCGTTCGCCATCCACCTCGGGCCGCGACTGCAGGTAGTCGAGGGCGCGGATCCCGTTCCAGGCCTCGACCCCGGCTGGCGTATAGCCCCGCGCGTTCCACCACCACTCGTTGAGATTGTGGGTCCCGTGATGAACCCCCTCGATCTCTCCCAGTTGAATCGTGTCGATGGTCAGACACACAAACCCATGCCGGGCAAACCAGGCCCCATGGTGCTGGTATCCCGTCTTGTTGCCAAAGCTGGTGCTTCCCTCTTTTTGCCGCGAGTGCCCGCAGACATACAGGATCGCCGGCAGCGGTCCCGCCTGCTCGCGAGGTCGATACAGGTTCCCCGTCACGTACAACCCGGGGCGGGACTGGAAGTGCAGCTTCTCAACCACGAATTCCGGCTGTTCGATGGTACCCGTGATGACCGCCTGCAGGTCGGTCTTCGGGGGCAGCGGGTCGAGCCCCAGCATCTCGCGCAACTGGTCCCGCAGCCGGTCGCGATGGGCCAGCCAGTCGGCCTTGGTCTCGATGTCGGCCAGATCCCGGTCGGCCAACAACTGTGCCTGGCGGGCCAGGTAGCGATCGAGTGCCGCGCGGCCAGCGATCCAGGGCTCCGGATCAAGCACTGGGCGTGGCCCACTGCTTCCTCCCCGGTCTCCTGTCGCCGAGACTTCGGCCGCCGTCGCAGACGAACGCGTGCCCGACTGCTGCGCCATCCCGCAGGGAGCGCCCCACGTGGCGAACCAGCCCAGCCCCACCCCCAGCCCAACCAGCCAGCGCATCGGGTTCACTCCATCGCGCGAAAACAAACGTGGAAGTTCGAGATGCTCGCGTGCCTGCGTCAGGCCGAATTCCGCAGAGACATTCTCAAGGAACGGAGGGCGATCCCGCCGGGAATCGATCCCCCGCTCCACAAGCCGTGCGGGAATATCGCCTCAACTCCCGCTTCTCGGCCCAACTCCACGCCCCCCCTCAACCATTCGCCGTCGACCCATTCGCCGTCGACTCAGTCGCCCACGCCCCAGTTCCTGCCGGTCGCGAGGCCAAACAGCTCCCGCGACGAGGCGGAATCGTCGGCCCGACCGCCAGCAAGTTCCGCGGCGAGCCCCCTCGGCAGGGGCAATTGTGTGCCACGCCCCTCAGGAACAGTCAGCTGCGGTGCTCGGGCTTGGGAGGATATCCCTGCCAGACCAGGGGCTTCGAGAGCTTTGTCTCTTTTCCTTTCTCGAGCGGCAGCAGCACTTCGCGAACGGTCGCGTTGGTCCCAATCTCGCGCGTCAACTGCGTGACGACCGAGGCCGGAACGTGCTTCGCCCCCGGACCGGGCTGACACTCCAGCAGCCCTCCCTTCTGGTCGAACACCGCCCACACGATGGTTCGATCGTGCCCCTTCACCGCGTCGCGAATGGTCGTGGCCTGCCCCCCCTTGCCACGGTTGGCGTTCACCCGGTAAAGGTCGGGCCGTTCGAAAATGATCCCCACCACGTTCCAGTCTTTGCCGCCAAACAGACCCAGCACGTCGCAGTCCCTCCGAGGATAGGCAGTCGCCCTCAAGGCCTGGCCACGGTCCGGTTCCGTGGCGGCTTCCAGTCGATGCCGTATACTAACGGAGACGGTCCCTGTTTGCCGAGGTTCCCTCGCGCGACTCCCGTCACCCTTGCCTTCGCCCCTGCTCGACCCAAGTGCCGAGAGACCCTGCTGGTGACCGATCCCGACTTCGAAGAACTCTCTCGGCCGCAGGTTCCCGCCCACGGTGGGCGGGACTGGTCAGCCGCGACTCCCCATGCTGGCGTTCCGTTCGCCGCGGGCGACCACACCTCCGCTGTGACCCGGTCGCAAAACAGCACTGACTCCGATTGGGAGATTCCCCTCCCGCCTGCTCGTCCGCGCCCGTGGCTGATCCCGCTG
>CAIUHT010000598.1 GCA_903898975.1 uncultured Planctomycetaceae bacterium | reverse complement strand
TGCCGCCGTGGGGGATGTCCCAGCGTCCCCGGGGCGCCCTTCCAGATCAACCAGCCCGCCACTCTCCTTCTCAGGTCAGTTGCCGGGCTGGTGGTGTTTTTGCAAATCGCTTTTGTGGTATGCCCCCGTTGGAGGCTGATCCTCACCCCCGGCCAGCCGCTCTCCTTGGGCTGTTTGGCTGAAGGGCCTCCAAGTCGGTCGAACAGGCTCGCCTCCGCGCGATTGACCTGCTTCCACCAGGCTCCGTCGCGCTGACCGACTGATTCATCTTTTGACTGGCTGGCTACCTGGCGAGCGAACTGGCGAACCCACCGACTGGCTGGTGCTCGCTGGGTCGAGTTCATCTTGTCCCGGTGGGGCTTTCCGGATTAAAAGCCTCAGTCGCACAGCGTGCCGGTCGGGCTTCGCGCCGCAGTCAACCACTGTGGAGCAGGTCAACCGCTCGGCTCCCGGGCCCCGCGCTCGCTGGAGTGAGGGGCTGGGCACGGTTGGGATACCGTGCCCGCATTCAAGTCGCGCCGATTCGCACGCCTGTTTCCACGGAGGGAATCATGTCGCTCGCCCGTCATTCGTCGCCCACTCCGTGGTGGTTGCTCGCCAGCGCCACACTGCTTGCGCTGCTGCTGGGAGAGGCCAACCGGGGCGGAACAGGCGGGACAGGCCGCTCCGTTGTCGCCGCACAAACCACCCCGGCTTCAGGCTCAAGGCCCACTGCCGCCCCAGGGACGGGGGGCAAGAACGCGGGCAAAACCTCCCCGGCGGCCACCGGTGCGGCCAACTCAAAGCCCGCTGCGGGACAAAAATCGGCCGCGAACTCTGGGGCGAAGACGAACACCGTGGGAACCGCTGCGGGCACGCCCCGCAAGCAGCCCGCCCCCACATCTCCCCCCGCCGCCGACCGCCCGGGCACCGATGAGCCCGAGGAGGAGAGCGACGACACCGATGAAAATGAACCCCCCACTCCCGAGCCTGCCCAGGGTTCGGCGGAGTGGTTGGTCCGCGAGGCGGCCCGCCTTCGCATCGAGCCGATCCCTGAAGGAACTTCCCCGGCTGACGCGACCCGCCTGGTCGCCACCCGTCAGCAGAAAGTCATCGATCTCTCCCAGCGAGCCATCGCCCTGGTGCACCAGGATGCCCAGCGGCAACTCGTGTTCTCGGCGGCGGCGCGGTACCTGCTCGAAGCCCGGCTCGAACTCGCGATCGCCGGAGACGAAGAGCAGGCCGACCTGCTCGCCGACGAAGCCCGCGCCTTCTACCGCCGCGATCCGCAATCCGACGCCGCCGGGACCGGCGTGCTCTGCCTGGCGCAGTACGCGCACGCCCAGGCGGTGCACGCGAAGCAGGACCAGGCCGAGTGGCGGGTGGAATTCACCCGTCATGCCCGCCAGCTGCTCGAGCGGTTCCCCAAGCAGCGGGCCCAGGCCCTGCTGCTGGCCCACACTGCCGGGCGACTGGCTGAAGAGCATGGGCAGCTGCCCGAGGCCCTCGCCTGCTTCGATGCCGTGAGTGATCAGGCCCCCGAGACCCCGCAGGGGGAAGAGAGTGCCGCGCTGGCCCGCCGGCTGCGGTTGCCGGGCAACCCCCCGCGGATCACCGGCACAACCCTCGCGGGCGACGAGTTCGACCTGGACGACCTGCTGGGCCAGCCTGTGCTGGTGGTCTTCTGGGCCAGCACGTCGAAGCCATTCGTCGAGGGGTGGACCCAGGCCCGGCCCGTGGTCGAGGCGGCGTGCCAGCGGGGCCTGCAGGTGGTGGGGGTCTGTCTCGACACCGACGCCAAGACCGCCGGGCTGGGGGCGAAACAGTTCGCGGTCCCCGGCCCGCAGCTGTTCAGTGGCGAACCCGAGCAATCGGGCTGGAACAACCCCATCGCCCGTCATTACGCAGTGTTCGACCTGCCCACGTTCTGGCTGATTGACGTCAACGGAAACGTCGTCAGCACGCGGCTCACTCCCCGCGACCTGAAGCGGGAACTGGCCCGGCAGCTCGATGCCCGACAGGTGGGACAGGCGGGGGGGGATTCCGAAGAGGCCGCCCCAGCCAGCGGTGTGCGTCCCACGGGGGCCACTCGCAGTCCGTCGCCAGCCACCACTCCCGAGCGGGATGGGACCAGGGGGGCGAAGGCCCCGGCAGCGAAAGCCCCCGCCCGGGCCGGGAAACCGACCCGCGAGTAGCGCGTCGCTCGGCGCACGCTGCGCTCGGGCAATTCAGCCCGACGTGAGATCTTACGGGAGCGCGGCCAGCTGGTCCGGTTTCTGTCGGGCACTTGGGCCGAAGGGACCGTATCGCCGCGCAGGAGAGTCACGCGCGGACTGGTGCCGGGCGTTTGAAAACCGCTCAGTCGCGGTGATAGCCCAGTGAACGCACGACTTCGAGCACTTCGCTCCACGTCGGGAAATTCCGCCCCGAGCGACGCTTGTAGTCGTCCATCGCCTTCATGAATTCGATTTCATCGGCGGTGTAGTCGCGCTCGCAGGTCGTGGGGTCGATGTGTCGGCGCCGCGCCGATTTCGGGGCCGGCAGCGACTCGGCCTCGGGCAGGTGCGGGGCATCGGCCCGCAGGTGCTGTCCAGACGCAGTGGTGCCCAGCGAGGTGGCCTGTTCCGGGGCCGACTTGGCACCGCGAACTTCAGAACGGAGCGAGGGACGGCGCGGAGCGGGCATGGGAGACAGCCTGAGGAGTGACGCGCGGCAACGGGCGGCAGGCAGACGGACGCGAACAGACGGAGACCACACAGACGGGCGTGACGAAGCGACGGCACACCGTCGCGGGCCAGTTGGCCCCCCTCCGCCATCGTGGAGCGACGCTTCGTCCCTCTCCTCCATCGGCGTTTCTCCCGGGGTGGGTGTATCTGGCCCGGCCGGGGCGCGACTGTAACGGCAAATACGCCAACAACTTTGATACCGGATTTGGCGGCCCGGCCGGGCTCGAAGGCAGGCGCCACGGTCAGTGTGCCGTGGTCGCGTAACTCGGTTGTCACCCCGGCAGCGACCAGGGGTGCAGAGGAGCGGATGTCTGGCGCGGCCTCCCCTTCAGAATCCGAGAGGGCCGCGCGGTCATTTCTGGAAACGAGTGACAGAGATTGTGTGCGGGCAGGGGGCTGGCCGCGCTCAGCGCGCACGCCTTCGCCCCGGCCTCGCTCGACGGGGTTCACCCAGCGCTCCCCCAGTGGCAGTCGTGCGATCGCATCCGGCCCGGGCCGAGGGTTGAGCCCCCGACCCGGGCACGGACGTTTTCATCGCGTTCTCAGCTCACCAGCTGAGGCTCGGCCAGCTGCTCCCGCAGCCGGGCCCGCGCCGTATGCAGCCGCCGCTTGATCGTCCCCACCGGCGTCGAGAAGTCGCTGCTCATCTCCTGCAGCGACCGCCCCTCGAGGTAGAACGCGACCAGCGTGGACCGGTCGATCTCACCCAACCGGTCCAGGCCCGCGCGGACCTGGGCCACCCGCTCGCTCGCCAGCAGCGACTCGAGCGGCTGCCGCGACGCGGCGAGAGCGTGGTCGAGCGCCAACTCGTCGCCCAACCGCTCCTTCGGCCGACGCGAAACCTTGTTCAAAGACAACCGGACGGCGATCCGCTTGATCCAGTGCTCGAACAGCGCCTCGTCCCGCAGCTGCGCCAGCTTCCGGTGAACCATCAAGCAGACTTCCTGCAAGACCTCCCGAGCGCAGGCCCGGTTCTTCACCCGCTTCTGGATCACCGCCAGGACCGTCGCCTGGTGCCGCTCAATCAAAACCGTGAACGCATCCCGGTCACCCTCGCGGGCCAACCGAACCAGCGCACAGACCTCAACATTCATCAGGGACATGAGTGCGACCTCAGGGCCGGCCGAGTGGGCTGCCGGGCGCTCCGTTTGTGGAAGCCCCTCAACAGCCCGACACGGCCCGCCTGTTTTTTCTGGAAAAATCCAGGTTCCGCTCGCTGCGAAACCTGGGCGTGGAACTCGCAGGAGGCCGGTGGAGCGAGACGCGCACGCATCGCTCCACCGCACCACGATCGTCAGCTGAGATGCTCTGACAGAGCCGGCGGCAGCACCGGTTTGTCGGGTCCTTTCAGAGGGGGAATGCCCCCATCTGGGAACCGTCTTTCCGGTGGACCGCGCTGGTGCTCGGACCAGCGACACGACTCTGAGGAATCAAGCGGAAGGAACCGACCGGTTCCCTCAGCTCCTGGCACCCAGGCAGCTTGCCAACACCAGCCGAGCCCAAATTTGGGTCGCAGTGTCGAGCAATACTGCATCGAACTTCCCGTCCCGGCCTGTTGTCCCGCCATCGTTGCTGGCGAGCATGGGCTGAATGACGGGTCCTGTTTCCCGGCCATATCTCCGGGGTGTCGCGGCCAGGGTTCTCCCGATCCTGCCCCGGTACCGGTACGACCGGCCACGAGAACAGCTTCGTTCATCAACGCGGCAAGGCGATCGGTATGGTTGCGGGACATGGGACACTCCTGACGCGAACTGGTCGCATACTCGAAGAGATTCACGCGGCTCTTCGCCCGCGGGGTCCACACCTGGGGACCACTGAAAACCTGCGGCTGGAGGCTCCAACCCCCGGCCTTAAAAAACGTTCCGTGCCCGTTCAGACGCAAAACACGCTGAAAAGGTTCACCACTTTTTTCCAGGTTTTTGGAAAATGGGCTGGGCTGGTTGGCTTGGTAGTGCGGAAGTGGCTGCGGCGCATGGGGTTACGGCGAAGCGAGTGCGCTCCGCCGAACTTCCAGTCGCCCCGTTATTTCTTCGCCCCGGGGCCCGCCAGTGCCTCCCGGATCTCGTCGAGGCTCGCATTGCGGCTCATCACCTTCCCGTTTCCATCCACCAGGAACATGGTGGGCAGGGTGATGATCCCGAACTTTCGCGCGGGCTCGCTCTCGAGGCCCCCCGCCTCGTGGATCTGCGGCCACGCCACGTTCCGCTGCTTCACAAACTCGACCGTCGCCTCTTTTTCCGGGTCCAGGCTCACCCCCAGGATCTCAAACCCCTGGGCGTGGTACTGCTGATACAGCTCTTTCAGGGCTGGCAGGTCCTCTGCGGCGGGCTTGCTCCGGGTGTCCCAGAACAGCACCAGCAGCGTCTTCCCCTTGAATTGCCGGGTGTCGATCATTCCCCCCTGCAACCCCGTCCCCGACAGGGCCAGCAGCTTGCCGTTCAGCCCCAGCCGCAGCAACGCTCCGTCGGCCCGCTTCGCCGAGTCGGTCTTGCTGTAATCGGCCACCACGCGCTGGTACCAGCCGCGAGCCTTTTCGACCTTCCCCGCGAATTCATACTCGAAGCCCAACTGCAGCGCCGCTTCAGCCGAATCGTCGCTGCGGGGGTGCTTCTCAACGAACGCTTCCAGGTCTTTCAGCCACTGCGAATGCACCTTCGTTCGCGATTCGTCGTCCTCGGTCGCCCGCATCGCCAGGGTGTATTCGGCCCACGTCCGGCGGTACTCGGCGAATGCCGCCAGCTTGGGGAACTGGACCGCCATCTCCGAGTCGAGTTCCTTCAGCCGCTTGATGCCCGTGGGATATCGCCCCGACTGCACCCCCTCGTTGATCACGTCCAGCAGTTGCCGCACCCACTGTTCGCGGTTGTCGTCGGTGGTCGCCTCGTTGAACAGTTCGACCAGGACGTAGTCGAGATCCTTGTAGTGCTTCTGCCAGTCCGACTTCGTCGCGTTCGCGGCCGGGGGCTTTTCCTGCAGGTCCCGCAGCTTGTTGAACAGCTTCCCGACCTTCTCGGGGACGGCGTCGGGGGTCGCCCCGGCCACCGCCACGGGAGCCGCTCCGCGAATTGCCTCGAACATCACCAGTCCGCTGGGGAGTTCGATCTTCCCCTCGGGGTCGGCGGGGGTCGGCGGACCGGTCAGCTTCCAGGTCTCGCCCACCTTGAGCAGTTCACCCAGCACCACCAGTCCCTGCTGCCGGGCGTCGCCGTAATCGACAAACGCCATCGCGTTCTCGGTGACCAGCAGGTCCTGCTTGCTCTTGTGCGTGTCGGCCGGGATGAGCCCCGGGCCCGACGAATCAAACCGCCGCCAGGCGGTCTTGGGGGTGATGACCGGCGAACTCTTGCAGATCTTGGGCCACTGGGCGGCGATCGGGCTCACCGAGCCCATCAGCCGGGTTTCGAGATTGCCCTTGATTCCCAGCGTTTTCAGGTCGTCCTTGGTGACCAGCAGCGGGGTCAGCAGATCGGTGTCGGCGGTGACCAGGGCCCGCACCACCAGCTTGCTCAGTTCCTCGGCCGACATCTGCCGCCATTCGTCGATCTTGCCATCTTCGTTGGCGTCGACCCCCCAGCGGGTTCCCCCTAGGTTGAACCAGCGGGCCTGATCGATCTTGTTGTTGGCGTTGGTGTCGAGTTCGCGGTAGACCTCGAGCCCATTGTGGTAGTAGCCCCACTGGTCGGTCTTGTCGTCGCCGTTGGTGTCGGCGAAGCGGCGGAGCACCTGCCCGGCGGGCCCGAGCACGAGGTAGCCCGACTTGCCTTCGAGCAGTTCGACCTTGCACTGCGCCCATTCCTTGCGGTCGGGCGTGTCGATGTCGACGTCGGCGTGCTGCGGTTTGAAAGTCGAGAGAATGTACTCAACGGTGACTTCCCGTTTCTGAGCCCACGCGGGCAGCGCGCAGGCCAGGCACAAGACGGGAACCACTCCCCAGACAATTCGGGCGGTACGATGCATGGCGTTCCACTCCTTTGGACCAGTCCAAAACCGGGCGGATTCTAGCCCGGGGGGGCGATGGGGTCAGCCCCAATTTTCCCGCGGAAAAACCGCCTGTCGCCCCCGCCAGTCAGCCCCCCGCAGGGGCCCGAGTTTCGCTGCATGCCGTCCCGGGCGTTTGACAGCTCAGGCGAACGTGGGGCGTCAGCCCCATGGT
>CAIUHT010000597.1 GCA_903898975.1 uncultured Planctomycetaceae bacterium | reverse complement strand
GGCCAGTTCCGAGACCCGCGCCGCCAGCGCCGCTGCCGGGAGCGCTGGTTCGAGTGCAGGCAGTTTGCCACCCTCGACACCTCGTTCGGTGGTCCCGGTCGGGCTGGCTGTGGTGGCATCCGTTCCGGTGCCGGTTTGAGCGCCGGCAGTCTGAGCGCCAGCAGTCTGGGCAACGGCAGTGGGGGCGACCGAGTTGGGGAGTGTCTCGCGAGGCATCCGGCGGCGGGCGCGGAGCAGCAGGTTTTTTGCGGTGTGTTCGAGATCGATGAACTCGATCACCTGGGTTGAGTACCCGACCAGTTCCAGGACCCCGGCCCGGAGGGCGTCGGTCGCCAGGGCGGAGAGGCGTTCGCGGAGGATGCCATGCCTGAGCAGGGCGGCGAGGCCGGGTCCGGCCAGTTGGGGGGCGAGTTCGTGCTGGCAGCAGGGGACGGCGAGAATTGCGCCGGCCTGCCAGCCAATCGCCTGGGCCAGGGCGTCGTCGGTCGCCGTGTCACACGCATGCAGGGCGACGACCAGGTCGACCGGTCCCGAGGGCTGAAAACCGGCGATGGTTCCCTGTTCGAACTTCAGCCCGGCACAGCCCAGGCGTGAGGCGATCTGACGGCAGTCGGCGATGACATCGGCCCGCAGGTCGAGGCCGGTGATGTCGACTTCGCGTCCGAGTGGTCCCGTCAGCCAGTGGTGCAGGGCGAACGTGAGATAGCTTTTGCCACAGCCAAAATCGACGATGCGCAGGGGCCGCCCCTGGGGCAGTTCGGCGAGCAGGTCGTGGACGAGTTCCAGGAAGCGGTTGACCTGGCGGAACTTGGCCTGGCGGGCGCTGCGAACCTGCCCCTCGGGGGTCATCACCCCAATCTCCACGAGGAAGGGGCAGGGAGTTCCTTCGGGGAGTGGGTGGCGGGGCTGGCGGTTGTGGGTGGCGGGAAGCGGGGGTGGGGCCACGATCGGGTCTTGCCTCAGCGTGCGCCAGAGTTGCCCGCGTTGTCGGGGTGGCTTGAGGGTGACCCGCAGGGTGGGGGTGTGCAATTGCGCCTGGCGGAACTGGGTGGCCAGGCGAAAGATCTCGGTCCGGGCGGCCCGGCGGGTCAGGTTGCGGTGCGTGGCCTGGGTGGCGGTGAACAGGGCAATCTGCCAGTGCGGTTCCCCGCGGACAACCACCGGTTCGCAGGTGACCCGGCGGATTCCTGGAGGGGCGGAGGGGAGCGGGTCGGTCAGTACCAGCCGGGCCTGACGGCCCCGGAACAGCGGCTCGAGCGGGTCATCGCGGCGCTCGTCTTCAGACTCGGATGGCGGAGGGGCCGACGAAGGTGTGCTGGTGAACGAGGCGTCGGCGGGATGATCGAGCTGCTGTGCGGGGGCCTGCGCGGAGGCGTCGGCTGAGTCGCCCGTGTGAGTCGGCGGGGTGGGTGCCAGGGGCTGAGGCGGCTGGCTGGGGCGGGAGTCGGGAGAGGCCGGGGAGGGGTTGGTCATGCGGGGCCGAAAAGAGGCTGTGAAGAGCGGGGCGGTTGAGCGCGAGGCGATTGGGGGAAGTGGAAACGTGGCTGGGCGAGTCGAGGGAGGCGAGACGCGGGCGAGTGGAGGCGAGGGGTGACACCGGCCGGCGGGGGGGGCACCGGGGCCAGGCCGATGGCGGGTCCGCGACTGCGGACTGTCACAGCCACGGGGCACCGAGGGGAACTGCCCCGTTCATGGAACGGGGCAGACAATTGGACTGGTCGACAGCAGAAACGACGCCGCAAAAGAAGCGAGGCAGGCCTTCCGAAGAAGACCTGCCTCGCGGATCAGACCGAGACCACGCCGGGGGCGAGGCCTCCGGGGTGGGTCGATTCGAGGGGACTGATTAGCCCTTCAGGAAGCCACCGATCAGGCCGATGATCTTGTCGAGGACGGGCTTCAGGATCTCTTCGACCCCGGGGAGGCCGAGGACCGAAGTGACCTTGTCGGCGATCGCCTTCTGCGAGCCGGCGACCATTTCGTTGAAGAACGGACGAGCCGCTTCGGGGAGGTCCTTGACCGAGCCGATCAAGCCACCGAGGGATCCTTCCATCTCCTCCAGCTTGGGGAGGGCGGCCTTGGCGGTGTCGGCGTCCTTGATGCCGTCGAGGGCGCCGGTCAGGCCCGAGAAGTAGTCGGTGAACTTGCCCTTGAGGGCGACACCCGCGTCACCCAGCAGTTCGTCGAGGTTTTCGGTGGCGGCAGCGGCGGCATCCTTGGCCTTCGCGGCGACGTCCTTGACGGTGTCGGCGGCCTTGCCAGTCATCTCGGTCGCCTTCGCAGTCGCCTCTTCGAGGCCGGCTTTGCCCAAGGCGGGGCCAGTGCGGGCGGGCTCGTTGCCGCCGCGGCCGAACAGGAAGTAGAGACCAATCAGCAGCAGGGGGATCAGCATCAGCGGGAGCCACTTGCCCGCGCCAGCCGGCTCTTCGACCGGGCGCGAGTGCTTGGCGGGGCTGCTGGTGGGAGCCGAGACGGCACCCAGCACGCCGCTGAGGTCGCCCAGTCCCTGGACGCCGCTCAGGACCGAGCCCAGGCCGGCGGGCAGGGCGCTGGCGAGACCCGACTTCTGGGAGATCAGCAGCTTGGCCAGATCGGCGACACCGAAGCCACCGCTCTTCATCTGCTTGGTGATCATGCTCAGCATCATCGGAGCGAGCAGGGGGAGCAGCTTGGTGATCAGGCCCGAGCCACCCAGGAACTTGCCCAGTCCGAGCAGCAGGGCGGCCAGCGG
>CAIUHT010000596.1 GCA_903898975.1 uncultured Planctomycetaceae bacterium | reverse complement strand
CTCGTGTTTCGCCTGTTCATACACTAATCTTCGTCAGCCTGAACAGTGATGTCAAGAACTCTACAAATTGATTTTTTGAGCACTCAAAATCTCAGTCCTCCCCTCCCGCACTTCCCATGGCCAGCCTGACTGTTGAAAACTACCTGAAGGCGATTCTGCAGCTGCAGCTTGCCGAAGACCAGCAGAGCGTGACCACCGGGCAGCTGGCCGCCGCAATGCGGGTCTCTCCGGGGACCGTCACCAGCATGCTCAAGACCCTCGCCGACAGTGGCCTGGCCCGTTACACCCCCTACGCCGGCGTCTCCCTCACCCCCGCTGGGCGGACGCTCGCCTTCCGGATGCTGCGTCGCCACCGGTTGCTCGAAACCTTTCTCGCCCAGACCCTCGACCTCACCTGGGACCAGGTCCACGAAGAGGCCGAACACATGGAGCACGCCGTCTCCGACGTGCTGATCGACCGGATCGACGCCTTCCTCGGCCGCCCCGTCGCCGACCCGCACGGCGATCCCATTCCCTCCGCCGATGGCCAGATGCGGCGGGACACCGCCACCCTCACTCCCTTGAGCGACTGCCCCCCCCGGCGGACTGTCCAGATCCGGCGTGTGTTGAGGCAGCAGTCGGACTTCCTGCGGTACCTGGCGGAGCACCAACTGGAAATTGGCCGGGAGCTTGAAGTGGTGGAAAACTCGGCAGAGGCGGGCGTCGTGACGGTCCGCGTCGGGGACCACCCCGTCACCCTGGGGCGCCCCGCCGCCGAACACCTGCTGGTCGAGCCCCTGCCCACCGCGACTGTGCAGTCTCCCGGCAGCGCCCCTGCCGCTCAGCGGGCAGCCCGCAATCGCCAGAACAAGCCCGCGGCTCCCCAATCGAAGGGAACTCGCCGAGCCCCCGCGCAGCCACGGCGGGGTAAACGCCCCGGCTCATAGCCGCCCTGCAGCTGCTGGTTCACAAGCAGCACCGACCGAGGCAGATTTCAAGCCGCCCGCCCCTCGCCCCTCGCCCCTCGCGGCTCTCGGCCACGGCGTCAGCCTCAGCGTTTCAGGCGGCAGACGATCACGCTGACCACACATCACTCGCGGGGTTCGAATTCGTGGGCGTGGCAGATCACAAGGACCGTGAATTGGTCTGGCTTGCATGGGTTCCCTGCTGCCCGGCCTCTCCTGCCGCCGCCCGTTCGCTCCCCGCCGCAGAGCGAAAGCGGATGACCGGCCTCGGCCCAAGTTCGCCTCACCCGGCATCTCCCGCCAAACTCTCCGCTAAGTTCGCCGCTCGCCCGCCTGCTTGTTTGGCGCAAAACCGCGTCGAAGCGTGTTCTCGCAGATGTTGACTGGCACCAGGAACTGCAGCAGGTAGTCGGGGCCCCCCGCCTTGGAACCAATTCCCGACAGCTTGTACCCCCCGAAGGGATGCCGCTGCACCATCGCTCCGGTGATCGAGCGATTCAGGTACAGGTTCCCCACCTCGAACCGCTGCCGGGCCAGTTTCAGGTTGACCGGGCTTCGCGAATACACCCCTCCGGTCAGGGCGAACCGCGTCCCATTCGCCAGCTCAAGGGCCTGTTCGAAACTCTCGGCGGGGAGCACCGCCAGCACCGGACCGAAAATCTCCTCCTGCGCCAGGGGAGAGTTCGGGGCGACATCGGCGAAGACATGTGGAGCGACGTAATACCCCAACCCCAGCCCCTCCGGGATCCGACCAACCGCCAGCAGGCGTCCCGCCTGCTCTCCCTTCGCGATCGCCGCCTGGATCCTCGCCCGCGCCTCCGGATCGATCACGGGTCCCACAAACGTCCCCGGGTCTTCCGCCGGCCCCACCACCAGGCTCTCGACCGCCCCCTTCAGACGCCGGCAGAATTCGTCGTACGCGCCCCGAACCACAATCGCCCGCGAGCACGCCGAGCACTTCTGCCCCGCGTAACCGAACGCGCTCTGCACCACCCCCTGCACCGCCTCGTCCAGGTTGGCATCGTCATCGACGATGATGGCGTTCTTCCCTCCCAACTCGGCAATCACCCGCTTGATCGACTGCTGACCCGCGGCGGTCTTGGCCGCCGACTCGTGAATGCCCAACCCCACTGCCAGCGATCCAGTGAAGGCCACCAGGTCGACATCCGGGTGCTCCACCAGGACCGGGCCAATCTCCTCCCCCACCCCCGGCAGGTAGTTCAGAACCCCGTCAGGCAGCCCGGCTTCCTCAAACAGCTCCATCAGCTTCGCGGCGATCACGAACGACTGCTCGGCGGGTTTCATCACCACCGTGTTGCCGGCCACCAGCGCCGCCGCCGTCATCCCGGTCAGAATCGCCAGCGGAAAATTCCACGGGGCAATCACCACCGCGACTCCCCGCGGTCGGTAGGTGTAGGCGTTTTCCTCGCCCGGGACGTCGCACCGCAGGGGCTGATCAAGCTCCCGCATCTGCTGGGCGTAATAGCGGAGAAAATCGACCGCCTCGGCGACGTCCGCATCGGCCTCGGTCCAGGGCTTCCCGGTCTCGACAATGATCCACGCCGTCAACTCGGCCCGCCGGTCGAGCATCTTCCGGGCAGCCACCTCCAGGTACTCGCAACGATGCTCGACCGGTGTCTGCGACCAGGCCCGGTACGCCTGCCGGGCCGCGGCGACCGCCTGCCGGGCATGTTCCACCGTCGTCCGCGGGCACGAGCCCACAATCTGCGCCCCGTTGGAAGGGTTCAGTGAAACCAGCGGCTGCCTGGTATCCACCCGCCGGCCGCCAATCACCAGCGGGTGACGACGGTCAAACTGATCCGCCACCTCGCCCAGGGCGTGTTGCAGGCGGGTCCGCTCGGCGGGGACCGCGAAATCGACCAGCGGTTCATTCACAAACACCGGGTCGGGTCCCGGTTCGGGCTCGGGGGGAAGTTGGGCGCCCCGGTCGGCAGGTTTCATCAGCAGGTCCTCGATCTGGACATTGGCGGCAAAGCTCGCCCGCAGGAAGGAGTCGTTGGAAGTGTTTTCCAGCAGCCGCCGGACCAGGTACGCCATCCCGGGAATCAGATCGCCAAACGGGGTATAGACACGCACCCGGTAGCCCCGCTCGGCGAAGAGTTGAGCCATCTCGCTCCCCATGCCATAGAGCGTCTGGACTTCCCAGGCACCGTCGGGGACCCGGTGCACCCGGGCCGCCGCGATGGCGTGCGACAGGCTCCGCAGGTTGTGGCTGCCAAACGCCGGACGGAGCCACTGCCAGTTCTCCATCAAGAACTCCGACTGGCGTTCGAAGTTGTCGTCCGACTGCCATTTGCGGGTGTAGACGGGAACCGGCCAGCCGCGGGCAGCCGCGACAACGGTTTCAAAGTCCCAATACGCTCCCTTGACCAGCCTGATCCAGACGGGCGTGCCCCGTTCGCGCGCCCAGTCACGCAGCCGCTCGAGGTCCCGGCCCGACTCAGGAAGATACGCCTGCACCACGATGCCGACGTCGGCGTAGTCGCGGAACTCTTTCTCGCGCAACACGTCACAGAAGATCGCGAGCGTCATCTCCTTGAGCGCGTAGTGCTCCATATCGACATGCACAAACGCCCCCTGGGCCCGCGCCTCCCGCAACAGCGGCCTGAGCCGCCCCTTCACCCCCGCCAAAGTCCGCGCCGGATCGAGCGGGTTGAACTGGCTGTAGAGTGCCGACAGCTTGACCGAGACATTCAGGCGGGGAATCGGCCCGACATGATCGTGATCGAGCACGCGATTGATTGGCCAGCGCGCCACCGGCCGACCCAGTCCGCGCAGCAGGTCGAGGTAGGCCTGCAGGTAAGCGTCGGCCTCGGCTTCGCTGATAATTGCTTCACCCAGCAGGTCGAGCGTGAAGGCCAACCCTTTGCGCCGCAGTCCGACCAGCGTCTGCAGCACCTCGTCCACCTGCTGCCCCGCGATGAACCGCCGGGCCATCTGCGTGGCATTGCG
>CAIUHT010000595.1 GCA_903898975.1 uncultured Planctomycetaceae bacterium | reverse complement strand
TTTTTGAAAAAAGTAGAATGACCCCTTTTTCAGGAGGTGGCGTGGGAGGCGAGCAGTTCGCAGGCGTCGGTGATGCCGAGCCGCTTCATTTTTTTGTAGAGCGTGGTGCGGTTGATGCCGAGTCCCTGCGCGGTTTCCTGGCGGTTCCAGCGGTGGCGGGTGAGGGCGTCGAGAATGAGTTGCCGCTCGGGGGCCGAGAGGGCGTCCCGCAGAACGGCCGAGGGGGCGGGCCCTGGTCGCGAATCGAGTTCCGCGGATTCCAGCCGGGGGATGCCCAACCGCTCGACCCCGGTCGTCGCCGGGCGAATCCCCTCGGGGAGATCGTCGAGATCGACTTGATCGCCCGCGCTCATCACCACCCCGCGTTCGACGGCGTTGACCAGTTCGCGGACGTTGCCCGGCCAGCGGTGGGCGGCCAGGGCGGCGAGGGCCCGGGGGGTGAAGTCGCGAATCTCGCGTCCCTGTTCGCGGGCGACCCGCGCCAGGTGATGCCGCGCCAGCAGCGGAATGTCGCTCGGTCGCTCTCGCAACGGGGGCTGGACCAGCGTGATGACGTTGATGCGGTAGTAGAGGTCCGAGCGGAAGGTCCCCCGGCGGACGTCGGCTTCCAGGTCGCAGTTGGTGGCCAGGATCAGCCGGACATCGACGTGGTGGGTCTGGCTGCCGCCCACCGGTTCAAAGGCGCGGTCCTGCAGCACGCGGAGGAGCTTGACCTGCAGTTGGGGCGAGGCGTTGCCGATTTCGTCGAGGAACAGGGTTCCCCCGTCGGCGAGCAGGAATTTTCCGAGGCGATCGTGGAGGGCCCCGGTGAAGCTGCCCTGCACGTGGCCGAAGAGTTCACTTTCGAGCAGGGTTTCGGAGAGCGACCCGCAGGCGATCTCGACAAACGGGCGGTCGGCGCGGGTGCTGAGCTGGTGCAGGGCGCGGGCCGTCATGGTTTTGCCCGTGCCACTTTCGCCGAGGATCAGCACGGTGCTGCGAGTGGGGGCGACGCGGTGCAGACTGTCGAGCAGCTGCCGCATGCGGGGATCGCTCCCGATGAACTCGGGAGGGGTCGGGCGGGGCGGCGGTGCCGGGGGGGGGAGGGGCGTGGTGGAGTGGAAGGAGTCGACACCGGTCGCGTTCACCGCGCGGCCTCGAGCGGAGGTGGAAGTCGAGAGCCGGGTGGCTGGTGACGCCTCGCGCTGGCCCCTGGGGCGGGGTGGGGCGGACGTTGAAGCCGGGGGGAGTACGACACCCGGCAACAGAGCGGGAGTGGAGGAGTGGGAGAGGTTGGTGGAGGAATCGGGCGCGAGGGGCGGGGTCGCCTGTGATTGAGCGGCGGCCGCCGAGTCGACCAGTTCGCGGATCTGGGTGG
This sequence comes from uncultured Planctomycetaceae bacterium, assembly GCA_903898975.1. Classification (GTDB taxonomy): domain Bacteria; phylum Planctomycetota; class Planctomycetia; order Planctomycetales; family Planctomycetaceae; genus UBA10511. The sequence goes on along the minus strand of CAIUHT010000595.1, from coordinate 575 downwards.
CGAGGCGATCGCAGTCGATGGGCTTGCAGAGGTAGTCGGTCGCGCCGGCCCGCATGGCGGCGACGGCACTGGCGATGGACCCGCCACCGGTGAGCATCAGCACGGGCATCAGCGGGGCGAGTTCGCGGGCCTTTCGCAAGACCGCCAGGCCGTCGGCTTCCGTGGGGAGGTGCAGATCGCAGATGAGGGCGGCGAACGTGCCCGCCTCGAGTCGCTGGAGGGCCTCGCTGCACGAGCCCGCGGTGATCACGCGGAAATCGCGGCTCCGCAGCAGGGGCGCTGTGCAGTCGAGAACATCCGGTTCATCGTCCACCAGCAGCAGCGGGGCGGGAGGCATGGTTGGCTAAAGAGGCGAGGCAAAGAGGATGGCTGTCGTGGGGACGGCGCGGGCCGGTCCTGGGGGAGAGCCACGGGGTGAATTCTCAAGACGCTTCTTAGGGAGCCTAGCCCGAGTTGAGGATTTGTCAAAAAGAGTGGGGGCTTGCCGGGAAGAACTGGTGGAGCAGCGGGTGGAATTGCGGCGCCGATAGGGAGGAGAGGGGTGGGGGGGGTTGGGGAGGGTGGAGGGTGGAGGG
>CAIUHT010000594.1 GCA_903898975.1 uncultured Planctomycetaceae bacterium | reverse complement strand
GAATCGGCCCTGGTGCTGGCCGCCCCTGGCCCCCGGGTCGACCTCGGACAGCGGGATGGTCTGGCCTCGGGAGACCCGGTCTTCGCCGGGCGGGTGGTGCTGGGGAAAATCGCCGAGGTCGGCCAATTCACCAGCACGCTGCGGCTTGTCACCGATCCCGACTTTTCGGCCCGCGTGCGGATCACCCGGCGGACTCCACAGGGGTTGCAGGTGATTGCGGAGGGGACCCTGGTGGGCGAGCCACGCCCGGCGGGTGGATCCCGGTCGGCGACAGGCGAGACCCGGACCCGTCGGGGGACACCCACCGCCGAGGTGGCGGGGAACGCGAACTCCAGCGCCAACACGCCCCCCGGCCAAGTTAAGGGGACACCCTCAGGTCGCGGGGTGTGCCGGTTGAAGAATGTGACCGAACCAGTCGCTGTCGGCGACCAGGTCTATACGGCCGAGAGTGACGGAGTGCTCCGGTTCCCGATGTATTACGGCGTGATCAGCGCGGCGGAACTCCCCCCGGCGGCCAACGAGTGGGAGGTCGAGGTGACTCCCGCGGCAGCGGCGTGCGAACCGGGCGAAGTCGAGATTCTCAGGCTCAAGCTGCTGCGCGAAGAACCGCTGGCGAATTGAGCCGGCGACAGGCGACGAGCAACGGGCCACGTCAGACAGCGTAAGGAATGACCACGCGGTCGAGATCCCCGGGCCGCCAAATTCCGTCGCTGCCATGCTGAGCGACATTCGGCCGCAAGACATTCGGCCCGCTTGCGTCTGACTGACCGTGCCACGCTGCCCCAATGCTCACCGATCCGGGGTCGTGTGGGCCGGCATTGAGCCGAGGAAACGTGGCGTTCAGGTTGTTTTCGCGGCGACGGGCGTGGGGGGAACGCAGCCGTGGGCCTCGGCGGAATGCAGGTCGGCAAACAGCAGCAGATCGTTGGGGAGAGGTCCGCGCCAACCGGTGTTGTGGCTGTAAATGCGGTCGGAAGCCCGGGCCAGGAAGCGGGGGGCCAGGTCGTGTTCGCAGTAAACGCAGCGGGCCAGCACGCGGTGTTCTTCCGGGATGAGCAGGAACTGCGGAGTCAGGTACCGCTGCTCGGAGGTCAGGCCGGTGACGCACCGCGGGTTGTCGCACACCAGCGTTTTTTGCTGATACAGGTGATGCCGGCGGGCCGGAGCGGGTTGCCCAAGAATCTCCGGGCGAATCTCCAGCAGGGCGGCGATCAGCGCCATCCGCACGGGAACACCGTAGGCGGCCTGTTTGAAATAGACCGCCCGCTCGTCGTTGTCGAGGTCGTAACCCAGTTCCTCAACACGGGGCAGCGGGTGCATCACGCTGCTCGACTTGTACCGGCGGTCTTTCAGGAAGGCGGTGTCGATGACGGGATACGTGCTGGCCGGGGCGTTTTCCCCCAGCCGCTCACGTTGCAGCCGGGTGATGTAACAGGCGTCAATCTTCGCCAGCGCGTTCGGGGGGAGGCGGGCCTTGAGGGGGGCGGCCGGGTCGTCGGGGAGGTCGGAAAACAGCGATCGCTGGTGCGGCCGCTCGGGGGTGACATACACCGCGTCGACCGGGAATTTCTCGTGCCGGACCCGCTGCACTTCTTCGTTCGACAGTGGCCGGCAGTCGTAGTCGCGGAGCAGTCGGCGGGTGACGTGGTCGGGCAGTTCGAAGCCCTCGGCGGGCATCGGAATGATGCGGGCCCCAAACCGGGCCAGCCCATAGACCAGCGAGTGAACCGTCCGCCCGTACCGCAGATCGCCACAGAGCAGGACGTTCAGATCGCGGAGTGTCCCCTTTTCGCGCTGCAGGGTGTAGAGGTCGCAGAGAGTCTGGGTGGGGTGCTCGTGGCCACCATCGCCCGCGTTGATGATGGGGACTTCAGCGAAGTCGGCGGCGACCCGCACGGCCCCCTCGCACGGGTGGCGGATCACAATCACGTCGGCGTAGTTCTGGAGCACGCGGACGGTGTCGGCAAGCGTTTCTCCCTTGGCGGCCGAGGTGGTTTTCGGGTCGGCCGAAGAGAGAATCTGCCCCCCCAGCCGGTACATCGCCGATTCAAAACTGAACCGCGTGCGGGTGCTCGCTTCGTAGAACAGCGTCGCCAGGATGAACTGATCGGCGAGCTGCTTGCGGCCGCGGATGCGATGCGGGCGATCGGGGTGCGCCAGCTCGGTCAGGAATTGATCGGCGAGCCGAAAAATGGCCTGGATTTCGACCTCGGTCAGGTCGTCGATTGTGACGAGGTGTCGAACCATGACGGCACCCTCCAGAGCCAGGACAGGGCGGACCTCCCGGCCCACACTGGCGGGGTCGCGCTTCGGGAGAAGTGTAGCGAGGAGGAGCCAAGTTGGCGACTGCGGGCAAAGAGAACGGCAGGCCCCTCTGGGTTAACCCCACGGAGGTGCCATCACACCCGACCCCGACTGCCGCGCAGGGGGGGGGGGCGTGATGTGTACGCGGACGGAGCTGATCGAGCGAGGCGTGAACGCCATGGCTTCGCGACAGTGCACCCATCCCGCCTGCCACCCGAGTCGGCTGTTCCCGGCTCGCGGCGCAGTCTCAATGCCCCACCGACGGCAGGAGCGGCTGACCGAGCGGTGCGGAGCGGGTCAAGAGT
>CAIUHT010000593.1 GCA_903898975.1 uncultured Planctomycetaceae bacterium | reverse complement strand
GGCACACTGGGTCATGGCACACTGGGTCATGGCACACTGGGTCATGGCACACTGGGTCATGGCACACTGGGAGACGGCAACCAAAGCTTGGCGTTCTTGGGTCGACATTCTTGCCAGGACGTCGTGCCGTCACCGCACGTCGATTTGGCACACTGCTGGTTGGCGCACTTGGGTTGGCGCACTTGGGTTGGCGCACTTGGGCGTGGCGCACTCAGACGTGGCGGTCTTGGATCCGCCGCTCGAGCCAAGGGGAGTGGCAATGTCAGACCGGGACTGGGCCTCAGGAGTTTGGCGCACTCGTCTTTGGCGCACTGGCTTGAGTCTCACGGGGCGACGCTGTTGCCGCGTTCCCCTGGAACTCCGAATCGAAAAACTGCCCGGCGGGGTTGATCGGCAGGTGGCATGAGGTCTCTCACGCGCATCACTCCGGCCGCGGCGGAATCTTTCCGCAGCGCCCGTCGCCCGAGCCCCCTGTCTGTGGCTGTCTGGCATTCCTTCACAGCGTGCATTCCTGCACAGCGTGGATTAGATTCACTTTTCACAGTCTCCTCCTCCAGTTCGCGGAGTGTCGGTCGCATGCTGACTTGTGCTCGTGTTCACGCAGTGGCTCGCCGACTGGTCCTGCTGCTCGTCCCTTTGGCACTCTCGCTCGGAATCGCGACTCAACTGCACGCGGAGTCGCTCTTCGACCCGGCGAATTGGCAGTCCGCCGCTCCCCGCGACGAAGTCAAACCCGCCTTCCGCGTCGAGCCCAAGGGAGGACGCGACGGAGCCGACGCCCTGGTCATCACCACCGACCAGCGTCCCGGACAGATCGGCTACTGGAAGCAGACCCTCCCCGTGGTCGGCGGACGCACCTACCGCTTCCATGCCGCGCGCCTCACCCGCGGCGTCCGCCTCCCCCGCCGGTCGGTCTACGTCCGCATCATGTGGCTCAACCAGGATCGCCAGATCGCCGTCCGCGATCAGCCCGTGGTCGGCCCCTACCACCGTCCGGGAGCCCCCGATCTCTCCGCCGGGGAATATCCCTCCGATCGCTCGGAAGACACGGGCGATTGGGTCGAATTGGCCGGGACCTACCGCGCTCCCGCCGCCGCCCGGTTCGCCCTCGTGGAACTCCACCTCGATTGGGCCCCCAACGCCGAGGTTCGCTTCAGCGATCTCCGCTGGGAAGAATCCCCCGCCGTGGCCCCCCGGCCGGTCCGGCTGGCGGCGATTCATCATGTCCCCACGGGCCGCGGTTCGGCCGCCGACAATTGCCGGGAATTCGCCCCGCTGGTCGCCACGGCCGCTCAAAAACGGGCCGACCTCGTGGTGCTGCCCGAAACGCTCACGCACACGGGGCGGGGGGTCACCTACGCCGACGCGGCCGAGGCGATTCCCGGCCCCTCGACCGAGTACTTCGGGGAGTTGGCCCGCCAGCACCGCGTGCACCTGGTGGTCGGTCTGCTCGAACGCGACCAGACGGCGGTCTACAACGTCGCCGTGCTGATTGACGACCAGGGAAAACTCGTCGGCAAATACCGCAAGGTCTGTCTCCCCCGGACCGAAGTCGAGCAGGGCATCGTGGCGGGCGACAGCTTTCCCGTCTTCGAAACGCGACTGGGCAAGATTGGGATGATGGTCTGCTACGACGGCTTCTACCCCGAAGTCGCGCGGGAGCTGGCGATCAACGGGGCCGAGATCATCGCCTTTCCCGTGGCCGGGTGTAATCCGCTGCTCGCCGCGGCCCGTGCCTGCGAGAACCACGTCTTCGTCGTCAGCAGCACCTACACCGACTCCACCCGGAACTGGATGATCACCGGCATCTTCGGCCACCAGGGCGAGGTCTTGGCCCAGGCCAAGGAATGGGGCGAAGTCGCGGTGGCCGAGGTCGACCTGAACCTTCCCACCGTCTGGGCGGGCATCGGCGACTTCAAGGCCCAGCTGTTTCGGCACCGCCCCGCCACGGCGCGCGAACAACTGCGGTTCCCCCCGGACCACCGCGCCGCTCCCCAGGCAGCGGCCGCGACCACGCACGCCGACCACATCGCGACGGCCGTCACCACCCCGGCCGAGGCCGAGGCGAACCTCCGCATTCCCCCCCGGGATCCCGAGGCCGCCGCAAAAACCTTCGCGATCAAAGAGGGATTCCAGCTGCGACTTCTCGCGGCGGAACCGCTCGTGACCGATCCCGTGGCGATGGAATACGACGAAGCGGGGCGGGCCTACGTCATCGAGATGAACGACTATCCCTACACCGATCCCAAGACCGACAAGCCGTTCACCTCCAAGGCGGGCGACACCCCGCTGGGGCGGATTCGCCTGCTCCGCGATGACGACGGCGATGGGGTGTTCGACAGTGCGACAGTGTTCGCCGAGGGGTTGTCGTGGCCGACGGGACTGGCCGTATGGAAGGGAGGACTGTTTGTCGCCGCGACCCCCGACCTGTGGTACCTCCGCGACACCGATGGGGATGGTCGAGTCGACGAGCGGCGGAAGGTGTGGACCGGCTTTTCCAAGTTCAACATCCAGGCGGTGATGAACAACCTGCGGTGGGGGTTGGATCATCGGATCTACTGTGCGGGGGGAACCAATGGCGGGCAGATTCAGCGGGAGGGGGCCCCGGGCGAACCGCCGGCTCCCCCCGTCAAGATGGCCGCCCATGACTTCCGCTTCGATCCCCGCAACGAGCGCTGGGAACTGCTCGCAGGGGGGACCCGCTTCGGGCAGACCTTCGATGACTGGGGCAATCGCTTCACCTGCAACATCCGCAATCCCATTCGGCACACGGTCATCGAGGACCGCTACCTGGCGCGGAATCCGCATGTCCCGACCGTCTCGGCACTGCATGACGTCGCCGAATCGGGCGACACCATTCCCGTCTTCCGCGCCAGTCCCCCCGAACCGTGGCGGGTGCTGAATGCCTCGCGGTTGGCCGGAGACCCCACATCGACCTCGCCGCGGAGTGAATCGACCCCCGCCGGTTACATGACCTCGGCCTGCGGCATCACGATCTACCGCGGCGACGCCTACCCCGCCTCATACTACGGCACGGTGTTTTTGGCCGAAGTGGCGGGCAACCTGGTCCATCGGCAACGACTGGAGCCCGACAGCCTCACCTTTCGCGGGACGCGGGTCGACACCCGGTCGGAGTTCCTGGTCTCGACCGACAACTGGTTCCGCCCGGTGAATTTCGTCAACGCCCCCGACGGGACCCTGCACCTGTTGGACATGTACCGCGAGACCATCGAGCACCCGTGGTCGATCCCCGAGGATCTCAAGGAACGCCTCGATCTGACCAGTGGCCGCGATCGCGGGCGGATCTACCGCCTCGAGCCCCCCGGCTACCAGCACCGCCCCCAACGCTGGCTGGCGAACGCCACCACCGCGGAACTGGTGCAGGCCCTCACGCAGCTCAATTCGTGGCGCCGCGAGACAGCCCATCGCCTGCTCTTCGAACGGCAGGATCAGGCGGCGGTCCCGCTGCTCCGCGAACTGTTGCGTTCCCGCCAGCCCGAACCCCCCGACACGCCGGCTCCCGTCCAGGCACTGGGACGCCTGCACGCACTCTGGTCGCTGCACGGGCTCGCCGCGTTGACTCCCGACGACCTGCAGGTCGCGCTGCGAGATCCCGCCGAGGGAGTCCGCGAGCACGCGGTCGGGCTGACCGAGGCGCTTGTGCCGGGGGACCAGTCACTGCTGGCCGAACTCCTCCGCCTGGTCGATGACCCCAGCCTGCGTGTGCGCTCGCGGGTCGTGCTCGTGCTGGGGGGCGTCGACGACCCTCGAGTGGCCGAGGGACTGGCCAGCGTCGTGCTCCGCTCGCCCGGAGACACATGGATCAAGACCGCCGCGCTCAGTGGTGACCCGGCCCGCGCGCACCAGGTGCTGTCCGCCCTGGTCCGCCGACTGTCGGACGCGGGCACCCCCCGGGTGACCGGCATCGCGGGCGACTCATCTGGCATCCGCGAGCGGTCGCAGCACACCGTGCTCGCGGCGACCATCCAGGGGCTGGCCCTCTCGGTGGGGGCCCGGCAGGTTCGCGGCGAGTTGGCCGAGTCGCTGAAGGCGGTGCAGGGGTTGGGGGACGATCAGGAAACGGGGCTCGGCTGGCTGCGGCCGGCGGTGGTCGCGGGCTTGGCCGAGGGACTGGCCCGGCAGCGTCGCTCGCTGCGGGAGACCGTGGTGGAACTGGTCCCCGCTGCGGCGGACTGGATTGATGGGCTGCTCGCGAAAGCGCGGGGTGTGGCGACCGATTCGAACGCCGATCCGGTGGCCCGCGTGCAGGCACTGTCCCTGCTGGAGTGGAGTGACCGCGACCCGCCCGAGAGTCTCGTCGAGCCCATCCTCGCCGCGCGGGAACCCCCCGCCGTGCAACTGGCGGCCCTGCGGCTCCTCAGTCGCCGGGGGGCGGGGGAAACGCCCCGGCTGTTGCTGGCGGCGTGGCCCAGCCTGACGCCGCAACTGCGGGGCGAGATTGTGCACAGCCTGCTGTCGCGTCCCGAGTGGACCCCCGACTTGCTGACGGGCCTCGAGCAGGGAGTGGTGGCGGTGAGTGATGTCCCCCTCGGGCGTCGCGGCGGGTTGTTGAAAAACGCCAACGCCGAAATCAAGCAGCGGGCGGAAGCCCTGTTTCGGCGGAGTACCCCAGCCGAGCGGGAGCGGGTGCTCGAGAACTACCGGACCGCCGGGCAACTGACCGGGGACGTCACCCGCGGTGCCGAGGTGGCGCGGCGGGTCTGCCTGGGGTGCCATCAACTGAGTGGCGAGGGGCAGGCGGTCGGGCCGTCGCTCGAGTCGGTGAAACATCGGGGGACCGGCGAACTGGTGTTGCACATCCTGGATCCCAATCGCGAGGTTCAACCTGCGTTCCTCGAGTACACCGCCCGGCTCAAGGATGGGCGGAGCACGTCGGGAATCATCGCCGAGGAGACCGCGAGCGCGATCACCTTCCGACGGGCCCAGGGAGTGGTCGAGACGGTGCGGCGCGAAGAGATCGACGAGTTGCTCAGCACGCGGCGGTCGCTGATGCCCGAGGGGCTCGAGTCGCAGTTGACGCTGCAGCAGATGGCCGATCTGCTGGCCCGTCTGAAAGCCGGGGAGTAAGCCAGCCATGATCTGGGATCTGCACTGCCATCTCACGGGAATCGCCGGGGAGACTCCCGAACAGCGGATGGCGCGGCTGGTGGACGCGGCCACCCGGATGGGGGTCCGGCGGATCCTGGTGTCGATGGGGCTGAAGTTCCTGACCCAGCCGACGGCTGAAGACCTGGTCGAGCAGAACAACCAGGTGCTCGCCGCCCTGTCGCACCACCACGACCGGGCGTTTGGGCTGTGTTACGTCAGCCCGTCGCATCCGGAGGCGAGCCTCGCCGAGATTGAGCGGTGCCTGGGCCAGGGGCCGATGGTGGGGATCAAGCTGTGGGTCGCCAACCGGGCGCGGGAAGCGGCGCTCGACGCGCTGATTGAACGGACGGCGAAGTACCGGGGCATCGTTCTGCAGCACAGTTGGGCGAAAACCGACGGGACTCAGCTCCCGGGAGAGTCGACCCCGGTGGATGTCGCCGAACTCGCCCGTCGGCACCCTCGGGCTCAGATAATCTGCGGGCATTCCGGGGGGACCTGGGAAGTGGGAATCCGCGCGATCCGCGACTGCCCGAACGTCGCGGTCGAGACCGCCGGGTTCGATCCCACGGCGGGGATGGTCGAGATGGCGGTGCGGGAGCTGGGGGCCGAGCGGGTGATCTACGGCAGCGATGCGCCGGGCCGCAGTTTCGCCTCGCAACTGGCCAAGATCTACGGGGCCGAGATTCCGGAAACGGCGAAGCGGCAGATCCTGGGGGGGAATCTGCGGCGGTGGCTGTTCCCCCGGCTCAAAGAAACGGGAGTTCCCCTCGAATGAGCGACTGGTCGCTGGTGGATGTGAATGCGTGGCTGGGGCACTGGCCATTTCGCCAGACGCCCGACACGAGTGGTCCGGCGTTGGTGCGGAAGCTGACAGGGCTGGGGGTCGAGCGGGCGTGGGTCGGGCACCTGGCGGGGCTGTTCGACCGGGACATCGAGGGGGGCAACCGCCGACTAGCCGCCGAGTGCCGGGGGGAGCCGGCGTTTTTCGTCCCGTTCGGCACGGTGCATCCGCTGTTGCCCGACTGGAGCGAAGATCTGCGGCGTTGCCACGAGGTGCATGGCTGCCGCGGGATCAGGCTGGCTCCGGGCTTTCATGGCTATGACGTCGCAGCGCCCGAGTTCGCCGAGTGCCTGCGGCAGGCGACCAGCCGGGGACTGGTGGTGCAGGTGGTGTGCGGCATGGAGGATGAGCGGACCCAGAATCCGCAGTTTCGGGTTCCGTTCGTCGATCTCAAGCGGCTGTCCGAGGTGCTGGGACCGATCGCGAATGTCCGGCTGGTGTTGCTGAACGCCTTTCGGAAACTGGCTCCAGCACTGGCCGCGGAACTGGCCGGGACCGGCAAGGTGTGGTTCGATCTCGCGATGCTGGAAGGGGTGGATCGCGTGGGCCAGCTGGTGCAGGAAGTGGGGCCTCGACCGCTGCTGTGGGGGAGCCACTTTCCGTTGTTCGTGCCCGAGTCGGCGCAGCTGAAGTTGACCGAGAGCGAGTTGCCGCGTCCGATCCTGGAGACGATCGCGCGGGGGAACGCCGAGGCGTTGTTGCCCGCGAAAGCCCCGTAGGCCCGAACGCGCAGGGATTGGCGCGGGGGCGAGGGAATCGCGTCGGTGGGCTGAACCCGGGGCGGTGAATCAGGTCGGACCGGATCGGGTCGGACCGGATCGGGTCGGACGGGATCGGCCGGACCGAATCCGTATGGCCGCATCCGGACGGGCTGGTTCAGGCAAGCTGAATCAGGCGGGCGGGACGGGGTTGGTGGGCGCGGGGTGCCGGGCGTTGCCGGTCACTCCGCGTGCGGCGATCAGCACCGAGCCCACGAGGCAGAGGCTGGCGAACCAGTCTCCGGTCGCGACATACAGGCTGCGGCGCGGGTCGAGCGGGACAACCCCGGCGACGACCGTGTTGCGGGAGTGCGGGGCCCGTTCCCGGACCACGCCATCCCCGTCGATAATCGCCGAAATGCCACTGTTCACAGCCCGAACCATGGGGGTCCGGGTTTCGATGCAGCGGAAAGTGGCAGTCACCAGGTGTTGCTGGTGTTCGCTCGATCCGCGAAACCAGCCATCGTTCGTGAGGTTGACCAGCACGTCGAGTTCCCGTCCGGTGGCGGGGTCGTGCGCCTGGCGAACCAGGTCGCGGACGAGGTGCGGGACGGTGTCTTCGAAGCAGATGATGGGGGCGATGCGGAAACCGGCGAGGTCGTAGACCTGGAAGCCCTGGCCCGCCTCGATCCCGAACCCCTCGGGGTAGGGGATCAGCTTCGCGATCGAGGGGAGGTCCTTGGCAAGAGGGAGGTACTCTCCAAACACGACCCGATGCAGCTTGTCGTACCGTTTCTCGATCTTGCCGCTGGGCTGCACCAGCACGGCGGAATTGAATCTCTCGGCCGAGTCCTGGTCGAGTTCGATGCCGGTGAGCCCGACCATCAGGCCGGTCTGGCCCATCTGGGCGAGGTCGGACAGGCGCTTGGCGATGTTCGGGTCTTTGAGGTGGGCGATGGACCAGTTCGGGTGGGCCCGCTGCAGTTCCCCGTCGGTCATGTCGGGGGGCGTTTCAACGAGCGGCCAGCGGAACATCGTTTCCGGCCAGACCACCAGTTGCGGTTTCCCGATCACCGCTTCGCCCGTCAGGCGTTCGTGTGTCCGTTGAATCTCGACCCAGGTCGATTCGTCATGTTCCAGCTCGCATTTGAAATCGCCCTGGATGAGGGCGACGCGGGGGCCGGGTGCGAAGTCGCCGCCGGACCGGCGGACCATGCCGTAGCCACACGCCGCGACGAACAGCCCCAGGCAGGTGGCGACCCGCCAGGCCACTCCGCGGCGGGTGGGGCTGGCGATGGAGGAGACGATGTGGGCGGGAACGAGCCCGCACGAGCGGAGCCAGGCCTCGGACGGCAGTTCCGCGAGGCAGCCTCCGAACGCCGCCACGAGGAAGCTGACGAGGTAAGTCCCCCCGAGGTCGGCGATCTGCACCAGGTTGGTGAAGCGATACTGCGAGTGCCCCAGGAAGTACCAGGCGAACCCGGTCATCAGGAACCCGCGCAGCAGCTCGAGCCCGGTCCAGGCGATGGGGAGGGCGACGCAGAGGGGGAGGCGAACCCGCCACACCCCGACGCGGGTCAGCCAGAGGGCGACCGGAAAGTACACCGCCATGTAGAGGGCGAGAGCCGCCCAGGCACCGTACATGTAGGCGTGCCCGAGGCGCATCCACTGCAGGGCGGGGACCCAGAACATCAGGCCGCCGAGGTACGCCGACCAGTACATCCGCCGGGTGGGACGTTCCAGCCGGGCGAGGATTCCGAGGGGGGCCAGGCAGGCCCAGGCGAGGAAGCCAAAGTCGACGGGGGGGAACGCGGCCCACATCAGCAGGCCGGTGGCCAGGCAGAGCAGCAGCCCGCCCCGGAACGGCGCAGGCTGCGAACGACCCTGGGCGATGATTTCTTCGAGCGAGTGCGTTTTCGGTTTCCAGGTAGAAGAGGGGGACTGGATCGCAGGGGCCAGCTCAACGGCCATTCAGCCACTCCTTCCCAGCAGTCTCTCCCCAGCCCGGGGGACACACTGGATGGACCACGACGGCGCGGTCTCCACCCGAACCAATCGGGTTTGGTCGCCCACGCACCTGCGCGGACCTTATCCCATTCCGTTCCCGCAGGGCAATCTCAACTTCCCGGGACCAGCCAGGGCCCGCCCGCCACCCCGGGGAGAGAGCCGGGTTCTTCCCGCAGTCCACGGCTCTCTCCACGCTTGTTCGAATTGACCATTTTCGCGAACTGACGATATAAGCCCCGCCCGGTTTGGGCAGTCGGCCCGGCCCGTGGACTGTTCAGACCCAGGGATGAGTTGTCGTGACCGCTACCCCCCAGGCCTCCCCCGGCGTGCCTCCGTCGTCTCCGCACGACGCCGCCGGACTGCGGGTGGCGGGTGGCCCCCCTCCCGCCGAGTTCGAGCCCTTCGTGCTCCCCCCCCTTGCGCCGCAACGCCGGCCGGACACTCCCTCGGAACCCGCGACCATCCGCCTGCGGGTCGTGCTGGGACGGGTTCAGGGCTCCGATGAGCCGCTGTCGCTGGCTCACGCCACTCCCCACTGGCGACTCGACACCCGGGACACCGACCCGATCGAACTCTGGCGCGACAACAAGCGGGTCGCCGTGGGCTGGCTGCATCGCATCGACGGCAAACTGGCGATCCGGGTGACCCGCGTCGGCAGCGAAGCGGACGCCGTCCCGAGAGACATTTTCCTGGCTCCCAATTCGCCCGGTGCCAGTTTGGCCGGCGTTAATTTGCCGGGAACCAGTCTGTGCACTGCCGACCGTTCCGCCGCGGAACCTTCCCGTCAGGCGGGGGCGACATGACCGACTCGCTCCCGCTGTCGCGACCGATGCGATTGCTGTGCATCTCGCTGCTGCTCGTGCTGTGGCTGGGTGGCGTGGGCGATGTCGTCGCGCAGGGACTGGAACCTGCGGCAGCCGCCGGTGGCCCGAACTCGCCTCCGCCGGCGCGGGTGATCACTCCCCCGGAGGCGGGGCGTTCGGCGGGGACACCTGCCGGGGGCCGCACACTGGGTTCCACGGTGCTCAGCCTGGCGCTGGTGCTGGGGCTGATGCTGGTGACACTGGTGCTCCTCCGCAGGTCGGCACCGAACTTGAGAGGTGTCGCGTCGACCGGGGCGATCCAGGTGCTGGAGAGGCAGTCCTTGGATGCTCGCACCCAGGTCTACCTGGTGCGGTGTGTCGACCGCATCCTGGTGCTGGGGGTCTCGCCGAACGGAGTGACCACGCTGGCCACGCTCGACGCCACTGCCGAGCAACTCGCCCCGATCGAACAGGCGGACTCTGACCCGGCGGAATTGAGCCGGGCCACGACCTTGCCGTGGCCATGGGTCTCGAAGGCCCTGGCGGCGATGGGAGGTCGGGCCGCGTGACAGATCTGCAAGCGGTGGTCGGCGGAGCGCGACTGGGCTGGGCGCGACTGGGCTGGACGCGAATGGGCTGGGCGAGTGCTGCCGTGTGGCTGGTACTGGCCACCGGTGCCGTGGCACAGCCCCAGTCGCAGTCGCCGGGCCGCGCAGTCTCGGCGGGCGTCGACCGCCCGAACGAATCACGACCCGGCGATTCGCGCTCCAGTGAACCGCGTCCCAGCCCGGCGCGGGGCGACTCGCCGCGGTCTGGCCCCGTGCGACCCGACCTCTCCCAACCTGCCGTGGAACCGAGAGGGCCGCGCGGTCGGCCCGACCCCGAGGCGGGACCGGCGGGGGCTGCACCGCGTCGGCTCACCCCGGAGACCCAGGGAGGCCGCCGAACCGGTCGGTTGGAAGCCGGCCGCGGGGCGGATGAACGCGCTGAACCGAACGGGGAGGCCGCAGCGGTCCGTCCAGTTGGGCATGCAGAGCCGGAGTTGCCTGTCGACGCGCCGCCGAGTCAGCCCCCGTCGCTGGAGCAGGTGACTCGCGGTGCCCCCTTCGCCCTCGGGCTCGCCGTGCTGTCGATTGTGCCGACCGTGCTGCTGATGACCACCTGCTACATCCGCTTCTCGATTGTGTTCGGGATGCTGCGGCAGGGCTTGGGAACTCCGCAGTTCCCCCCCAACTCGGTGATGACAGCTCTCTGCCTGTTTCTGACCTGCCTGGTCATGCGGCCGGTCTGGCAGGCGAGTTATGACCGCGGTTTCGTCCCCTGGCTCGAGGCCCGCGAACAGGACCAGCAGCCCCAGCTGTCCCCCCTGGTGGGGGAGGCGATTCAGCCGGTCCGCGACTACATGAGCGACCAGATTGAGCGGGCCGGGAACAGCGAGACCGTCTGGATGCTGGTCGAATCGGAGGAGCGGACCGACGGGGCTGCGGGCCCCCGGCAACCGGCCCCCACGTCGTACGACCAGATCCCGCTCCCCACGCTGGCTGCCGCCTTCGTGCTGAGCGAGTTGAAGGTGGGAATGGTGATTGGGTTCCAGATCCTGCTGCCGTTCCTGGTGATTGATCTGACCGTCGGGCTGCTGCTGTCGATCCTGGGATTGCAGGGGCTCTCAGCCGGTCAGATCGCGCTCCCCTTCAAGCTGCTGCTGTTCATCCTGGTCGATGGCTGGACCCTGGTGGTGGGCCGCCTGATGTCGAGCGTTGGTCACTGACGGGTCACTGATCGGTCACTGAAGCGGGGCGACGGGAGGTTGCGATGGAGACAGATCTGGCGATCGACCTGGTGCGCCAGGCGTTGACCACGGCGTGCTGGCTGTGCCTGCCGGTGTTGGTAGTCACCCTGATCGTGGGGCTGGTCTGCGGATTCCTGCAGGCGGCGACCCAGGTGCAGGAGCAGTCGGTCAGCACGATCCCGCGGGTGGTGTGTGGCGTCGCCGCGGTGCTGATCATTCTTCCCTGGGGACTGCAGACGCTGGTCGAATACACCCGCGCCCTGTGGCAGTCGAGCCCTTGAACGACCTTGGAAGTTGGCAAGTCCCCATGCATCTGCCCGATGTGCTCTCGAGTCTCGACCTGGGTGTCGCCGAGCAGGTGGTTGGGCAGCAGGCGCTGCTGGGGGGGCTGGTGCTGGCCCGCGTGCTGGGCCTGGTGCTGTGCCTGGGAGGGCTGCTGTTTCGGCTGGAAATGCGGCTGCGGCTGGGGCTGGCCGCGCTGCTGGGCCTGATGCTGGTCACGCGACTCGACACCAGCTCTCCGCCCGTGCCGGCTGGGACCGGGTTTGTGACCGCGGCGGTCGCGGAACTGGCCCTCGGAGCCGCGGTGGGATTGGGGGCGTCGGTGGTGTTGCTTGCGGTGCGCCTGGGGGCGGAGTTCCTCGGGCAGTTCCCGGGGACGGTGGATGTGCCAGCCGGAGGCGGGTCGGGCGGGCTGAGTGGTGGGGGGGAGGCGGGGGAAGAGGGGCGGCCCCTGCAGGTGCTGTTCAAGTCGCTGGCGCTGCTGGTGTTCCTGCAGTCGCAGGGGCACGTCCGGGTGGTGCAGGCCTGTCAGCGGTCGCTGCGACTCTGGCCGGTGGGACACTGGCACGACCAGCCGGTGTTGAGTGACTGGATTCCCGGACTGCTGCAACAAGCGGCCCTGCTGGGATTGAATCTCGCCGGCCCGCTGCTGGCCGGGTGTGGGCTGGCGGCGTTGGGAGTCGCCCTGATTGTGCGCTGGCTCCCGCAGTTGGAGGGGCTGACGGTACTCCCTTCGTGCCGACTGGCCCTGTGTTGGCTGGTCCTGGCCTGCGGAATCCCCGCGGTGGTGGAGCAGCTGGAGAGGCAGTCGCGGGAGGCGGGAGTTTCGCTGCAGGAGGAACTCCCGCGGACTGAGGCGGGCACCGCGCCGGGGAGGGTCCGACCGTGAGCGAGGCCAGCGAGAGGAATCTCCCTCCCACGGCACGGCGGCGAGCGTCGTTCCGTGAGCAGGGGCGCGTTGCGCTGAGCCCGTTGCCGGGGGCTGCCGTGCTGCTGTTGTTGACGGCAGCCTGCCTGTCGATGCAGGGCCCGCGTCTTGTCCCCGTGTTGCGCGACCTGCTGAAAAGCGGGCTGCAGTCTGCGGGTGACTCCGAGGTGACGGTCGCGGGAGTCAGTGCGAGTCTGCAGCAGGTGGCGGTCGCGGTTGGGACGGGGCTGCTGCCCTGGCTGGTGGCGATCTGGGGACTGGTCTGGTTGCAGGGACTGCTGCAGACCCGGTTCTTGTGGCGCTGGCGTGCCGTGTTTTCGAATTGGCGTCGGCTCGATCTTCGCTCGGGGGTCGAGCGTCTGGCTGCGGGGCAACTGCTGCGGCGAATGGGACGGATTGCCGGGATGTGTGCGGTCGCGACGGTGCTGTTTTATTACGCGGTGGAGCCGGAGGTGTTTCGGCAGCTGGGGGGCCGGCCGAATGACACTGTGCCCGAGCTGGTGGGGAGATTTACGACCGACCTGACGCGGTTGATTTGGAGGATTTCCCTGGTTGCCATTGTGGTCGCCCTGGCGGATCATGCCTGGGAGTGGTGGCGATTGGAGCAGTCGCTGCGCATGACCCCGGCGGAATTCCGGGAGGAACTGCGGCAGTCCGAAGGACAGCCCGCAACCCGCCAAGCGGTTCGCCAGCGCGGGCAGGCTGAGCGAACCGGTTGACTGGACCGGCAGAGCGAATCGGCCGAGGGGGCCCTTTGATCGCACCGGTGGAGCGCACCGGCTGAGTGGGTCGGTTGATCTGGCGCACAGTGTGACCTGTGACCTGACCGCTTCAGTCGATCTGTATCGGCAGCACCGGGCTGGGCAATCGCTTGGGGGGTCGCAGACTCACCTCCCCGGAGCGGAATCGTTATCCTGACCGCTGGTCTCTGCTGCCCGCAGGAATTCGCCGTTCTTCAGGATCGATCATGCGCCTCTCCTGTCCCAGCCTGCCGGCTGTCGAGCGTTGCTGTTGTTGGTTGCCTGGCCTGGCCCTGGCACTCTGGATGGCCGGGTGCGGACAAGCACCCGCCTCACGTGTTCCCGAGACAGCGACGTCGCGGTCTGAGACAAGCGGAGCCGTCGCTGGTGGACCGTCGACCAACGGATCCACCGCAGTCGCGACAGGGAATGCCCCCGCGTCGGGGCAGCCCGAAACACGGGCAGCAGCACTCGGGGAGTCCGCGGCAGCGACGGGACCCGCGACATCGACAGTTCCCGACAAGGGGGATGGGGAGACCACCGCCCAGTCTCAGGCCGACCAGCCTGACCGAGCCGTCGCCGCCGAGGCAGCAAACCGCGCGGGAGTGGATGACACGACCGAAGGGGCGGCTGCCGAGCCGGCCGACTCGGACGGCAACAGTGATGACGCGGCGGACGGAGACTTGCTGGCGTTGCAGCAGACGCGTGCGGGGGCCCGTGCGCCGGGGGCGATCAATCCGAAGGATCGGACGGCGGGGGGCCGCTATCAGTTTCGACGCCTGCATGACCCCAACGGGATCGGAAAGTTCTACATGGGGCGGGAGATCGCCCACGTGATGGGCTTCGCGGGAGCCCCCTGGCTGGAGCGACCCGAGCGGGAACGGGAAGAGGCGACCTCGAGGATGATCAAGGCGCTCGATCTCAAGCCGGGCATGACGGTCGCCGACATCGGCGCGGGCTCGGGAGTGATTACGGTGCTGATGGCCAAGGAGGTGCTGCCCGGGGGGCGGGTTGTCGCTGTCGATGTGCAGCAGGAGATGCTCGACCTGCTCGCCGACAAGTTGAAAAGCCAGCAGGTGGAGAACGTGGATCTGCTGTTGGGGACCGCGAAGTCGCCCCGGCTGGAGCCCGAGAGCATCGACCTGGCACTGATGGTCGATGTCTATCACGAGTTGGAGTTTCCCTACGAGATGCTGCTGGAGCTCTCGCGGGCGATGAAGCCGGGGGGACGCGTGGTGTTCGTCGAGTTCCGCCTGGAAGACCCGGATGTGCCGATCAAGCTGGTGCACAAGATGTCGCAGGCGCAGGTGAAGCGCGAACTGAGCCCGCCGGAACTGCAGTTGCGGTTCAAAGAGAACATTGGAGTGCTCCCCTGGCAGCACGTGATGGTGTTCGAAAAGGTGGGACCCGATGGGGGTTTCCCGAAGCCCGTGAACACCCAGCCCGAGACGACCCCCAAATCGACGCCCGACCAGGCGTTGGAAAATGTGCGATTGCCCGAGGGATTCCGGGCCAGCCTGTTCGCTGCCGAACCCGCGGTCCGGCAACCGATCGCGATCTGCACTGATGAGCGGGGCCGGCTGTGGGTGGCCGAGAACTATTCCTACGCGGAAAGCTCGGTGAATTTCGACCGGGCGCAGCGGGACCGGATTGTGATTCTCGAAGATGCCGACGGCGATGGCGTGCACGATTCCCGCCGGGTCTTCTGGGATGAAGGCCAGTTGCTGACGAGCGTTGAAGTCGGTTTCGGCGGGGTGTTTGTGCTGTGCGCGCCGAAGTTGCTGTTCATCCCTGACCTCGATCGGGACGACATCCCGGATGGTCCCCCCGTGACGCTGCTGGATGGCTTCGACGATGGGCCAGTCCGGCACAATATTGTGAACGGTCTCAAGTGGGGCCCGGATGGCTGGCTGTACGGGCGACACGGGATCCTGGCGACCTCACAGGTCGGTCCCCCCGGTGCCACCCCGTCGCAGCGGACCCGCCTGAATTGCGGGGTCTGGCGCTACGAGCCAATCAGCCGACGGTTTGAGGTGGTGGCTCATGGCACGACGAATCCGTGGGGCCACGACTGGAACGATCACGGCGAACTGTTCTTCATCAACACGGTGATCGGGCACCTGTGGCATGTGATTCCTGGAGCGCACTTTCGGCGGATGTACGGGAGCGACTTCAATCCCCGGACCTATCAGCTGATTGAGCAGACCGCCGACCACTTCCACTGGGATACCCGCGAGGCCTGGAGCGACATCCGCAAGGGGGTGACAGACACCACCTCGGCCGCCGGGGGAGGGCACGCGCATTCCGGATTGATGCTGTACCTCGGAGACAACTGGCCGGCCGAGTACCGTGACAGTGTGCTGACGGTCAACCTGCATGGACGCCGGCTGAATCGTGACGTGCTCGAGCGGGATGCGGCGGGCTACACCGCCCGACACCGCCCGGACATGGTCTTCTTCGACGACCAGTGGTTTCGCGGGATTGACCTGTTGTATGGCCCGGACGGCGGTGTGTTCGTCGCCGACTGGAGCGACATTGGTGAGTGCCACGAGAACGATGGTGTCCATCGCGATTCGGGGCGGATCTTCAAGATCACCCACGGAGTTCCGAAACCGGGGACCGTCGCGCAGGACCTGGGGGGTCTCGACAGTCGGGAGCTGGCCGAACTGTGTCTGCAGGCCAACGACTGGTATGTCAGGCAGGCCCGGCGGTTGCTGCGCGAGCGGGCGGTCCGGGGCGATACCGATCTGCAGCCTGCCGCCGACCGGCTGCGGGAGATTTTCGCGACTCACGACGATGTCACGCGTCGACTGCGAGCCATGTGGGCGTTGTGGGGAATGGGGCAACTGAAGGAGCCCGAACTGCTGACCGCGGTGCGCGACCCTGATGAGCATGTCGCCGCCTGGGCGGTCCGGTTCCTGGTCGATACCCCTCCCTCGGCGGCCGCAGTGGCTGCCCTGGTCGAGGTGGCCGAGACCACAACGGGAGGTTTGACGCTGTTGCACCTGGCGGGTGCCCTGCAGCGGCTGGAGCTTTCCGATCGCCTGCCACTGGCGAATCGGCTGCTGCGTCGCCACGAGTTCGCCGGCGACCGGGCGTATCCACTGATGATCTGGTACGGGCTGGAGCCAGCGGTGCCCGGGCGCGAGTCGGAGCCGTGGGTGGAGTTGCTGCGGGCGGTTCGCGTGCCCGTGGTGGGGCGGTTGCTGTCACGTCGCCTGACCGAGGAGATTGATGCGCGACCGGAATTGCTGGATTCGCTGGTGGGACTGTTGCTGGCGCCGGCGGACACGCTGGCGGGCAACGGGCGGGAGGACGTTCTGACCGGAATCGCCGATGGCTTGCGGGGACGCCGACAGGCGAAGGCCCCGGCCCGCTGGAGCGAGGTTGCGGCGGCATTGGGGCCGGATGCGAGCCCCGCGCTGGGAGAACGGGTCCGCGAACTGTCGGTTGTGTTCGGGGATGGACGGGCGGCGGACGAATTGAAGGCGCTGGTGAAGGATTCCATGGTCGACCCAGCCGCACGGCGACAGGCTCTCGCCGCGCTGGCCGAAAGCCGCGTGGAGGGGCTCGCCGAGCTGGCGTTGTCGCAATTGGGGGACCGGGCGGTCGACACTGCCGCGATGCGCGCCCTGGCGTCGGTGGAGCATCCCGAGGCGGCCGCGCGGATTTTGGGAGTGATGGGCCGGCTGGATGCCGAAAGCCGACAGACGGCGATCGAGGCGCTGGTCGCCCGCCCGGCAAGTTCCACGGCACTGCTGAACGCGGTCGCCGCGGGACAGATTCGCCGGAACGAAGTGACCGCGTACCATGCCCGCCAGATCCGGAGTTTCGGGGACGCCACGCTGACGGCCCGGCTGGCCGAGGTCTGGGGGGAGACGCGTGAGACGCCGGCCGAAAAGCAGGCGTTGCTCGAGCGCTATCGGGGCGTGCTGACTCCCGACGCGGTGGCCTCGGCCAACCTGTCGGCGGGGCGGGCTGTGTTCAACAAGGTGTGTGCCTCGTGCCACGTGCTGTACGGGCAGGGGAAGAATGCGGGTCCGGATCTGACCGGTGGCAATCGGCGGAACCTCGATTACCTGCTGGAGAATGTGGTTGACCCCAGTGGTTCCGTGGCGGCCGATTTCCGACTTTCCGTGATCGAACTGCAGGATGGTCGGGTGATCAACGGCGTGGTGGTCGAGCGGTCCGACGCGACGCTGGTGGTGCAGGCGGCGAGCGAACGCCTGACCATTCCGGCGAATGAAGTGGTGGAAATACGCCAGACCGCCGAGTCGCTGATGCCCGAGGGGCTGTTGACCAATCTCACGGAAGCCGAGGTCCGCGACCTGGTGGGTTACCTGCAATCGACCGCCCAGGTTCCGCTGCCCGCCAGTGAAACTCCCTGAGAGGCGGGCGGTTTTTTTCCCAGATCCTGATGAACCCCGGTCAGCCGATTTGCGTTCACTGTCTGTCTGCTGGAGTCCGATTCCGATGTTGCTGAACTGGTCGCGTCTCGGTTTGTGCGTGGTGGTCCTCGTCGGGGGGGCTGTCTCCCGGTGTGTGGGACAGGAGACGGGGGGAGTGGATTCGTCCCGCTTCGAACTGACCGAGTTGATCACCGGCCTGAGGCAGCCGATGGAACTGGCGGTGGGCCCGGCTGGCGAGGTGTACTTCATTGAGCTGGAGGGGAAGCTCAAGGTTTTCGATCCCCGGCTCAACGAGGTGCGGCTGATTGGCGAACTGGCAGTCACCACCGCGCAGGAGAACGGGCTGATTGGACTGGCGCTGGACCCCGACTTCCGGCGGAACGGGCATCTCTACCTGCAGTACAGTCCTCCCGACTACGAGGGGCAGCACGTCAGCCGGTTCACCCTGCGGGACGGGCGTCTCGATCTGGCGAGTGAGCGATTGCTGTTGAAGTACCCCGAGCAGCGGAAGGAGTGCTGCCATCACGCCGGGTCGCTGCAGTTCGGTCCGCGAGGGGAGCTGTTCATTTCAACCGGAGACAACACCAACCCGTTTGGCGACTCGCAGGGATTCGCGCCGATCGACGAACGGCCGGGACGGGCCCCCTTCGATGCCCAGGCCACCTCGGGGAACACTCACAGTTACAACGGCAAGGTCTTGCGGATCAGGCCGACCGCGGACGGTGGCTACGAAATTCCCGAGGGGAATCTCTTTCCCGCGGATGGCAGCCAGGGGCGTCCCGAGATTTACGTGATGGGGTGTCGCAATCCGTGGCGGATCAGCGTCGACCCGGCGACCGGGTACCTGTATTGGGGCGATGTGGGGCCCGATGCGGGGGGAGAGGGGCCACGCGGTCCCCGGGGGCACGATGAGATCAACCAGGCCCGGGCGGCCGGGAATTTTGGCTGGCCCTACTTCGTGGCCGACAACCGGGCCTATCACCGCGTCGACTTCGCGACTGGGGCGGTGGGAGAGAAGTTCGACGCCAGTGCACCGGTCAACGAGTCGCCGAACAACACGGGACGCCGCACGCTTCCGCCGGCTCAGCCCGCCTTCCTGTACTATCCGTCGAGTCCGTCTCCCGAGTTTCCGCCGCTGGGGCAGGGGGGACGCACCGCGTGCGCGGGACCGGTGTTCCACTTTGATCCGAAAGTGTCTGAGGACCGGCAGTTTCCCCGCGAGTACGACGGGGCGCTGTTCATCTACGAGTGGTCGCGGAATTGGATCCGCGTGGTGCACCTGGATGAGAGCCAGAATGTCAAACGCATTGAGCCCTTCTGGCCAGAGCAGCCGTTTGTGCGCCCGATTGACATGCAGTTTGGGCCGGAGGGAGCGCTGTACCTGCTGGAATACGGCGACACCTGGGGGCTCAACGCCAACGCGCGGCTGGTTCGGGTTGATTACGTGCGGGGGAATCGCCCGCCGGTCGCGGCGTGTCGGGCCGAGAACAACATTGGCCGACAGCCACTCGAAGTGACGCTGTTCAGCGAGGGGTCGTTCGACAAGGATGCGGGGGACAAGCTGGCGTTTGAATGGCGGTTGCTGTCGACCGCAGATCCCGAGGCCTCGCCCCGGGTTTTGTCACGGGAGCCGCGCCCCAAGGTGACGATCGCCGAGCCGGGCGTTTACAACGTGGAACTGGTGGTGACCGATTCCCACGGGGCCACGCGGCGGGCGTCGTTGCCGGTGATTGTGGGGAATGCCCATCCGCGGGTGCGGTTCCTGGAGCCGGCGAGCGGGGATTTCTTTGATCCCGGTCGGCCGATCTCGTATTCGCTGGAAGTGGATGATCAAGAGGATGGGACCAGCGACTTCGAGGCGGTCGAGCAGCAGGGGCGGGATCCGCTGGACCCCGCCGCGCCGGGCCGGGTTTCGCTGAACGCGGTTTACCTGCCGGGGGGACCTCCCTCGGCCTCGGGAGAGGCTCCGCAGACGGCCGGTCCACCGGGCATGCGGCGGATGCGGGGGAGCGATTGCTTCAATTGCCATGCGGTCGACCAGTTGCGTGTCGGGCCGCCCCTGCTGGAGATTGGCCGGAAGTACCGTGGGCAGGAGGGGGCCCTGGAAAAGTCGATTGAGCGCGTGCTGAAGGGCTCGACCGGTGTGTGGGGGAAGGTGCCGATGATTCCGCACTCGCAGCACACCGTGGCCGAAGTGCACGAAATGGTCTCGTGGATTTACTCGCTTGAACCGGCGGGACTGGTGCGAGTGTTTCCGGGCTTTGTGGGGGAAATTCCGGTGTTGGCCGAGGATCTGGCGCGGCCCGGTTACTACGCCCTCGAGGCCAACTACACCGACCGGGGAGCCGGGGCGATTCCCGCACTGGCGGGGTCGGCGCGACTGCACCTGCGTCCGCGGTTGCTGGAGGCCGAGTTTGGCGACGAGGTGAATGGCCCGACCCGCCTCAATTCGGCCCGGGCTTCCGGCGGGGCGTTTCTTGGGTCGATCAATCACAATCACTTCGTTCGCTGGAATGGAGTGAACCTTGATCGCGTGGCCCGGCTGAGACTGAGCGTGGCGTCGGCCGGGGCGGGGGGCAAGATCGAGGTGCGACTTGATTCGCCCACGGGGCCACTGCTGGGTGAGACCACGGTCGAGGTCACGGGCGACTGGGAGAAGTTCTACGACCGATTCCTGGATGTCCCCGCGAACTCGGGTCGGCACGATCTGTTTGTGCGGTTCGTGAATCCGGCGAACCCGAGTGCGTTGATGAACCTCGATTGCGTCGAGTTCCTCGCCTCGGCGAAGGATTCCAGGTCGGACGCGCAGCCTGGGGATCAGAAACGCTGAGTGCGCATTCTTCCTGAAGGGGGAGGAGCGGCGAGCCCACCGCAGTCCCGTGTCTGAGGAGCAGCCGGCTGGCATGGCGACCGAGTATCCGTTGATTGAAGCGGCGGGTGATCCCTGGACCCTCGGGGTTCAGCATGGAGAGCAGGCGGCCCGCTTCATCCGGGGCTACCTCGACTCCCTGGCGGAGAGCCTGCGGTTGACCCGACAGGCTCTTCGGGATCGGGCACGGCGGTTCGAGCCGCTGTTCGACCAGCACTGTCCAGAGCTGCTGGTTGAGTCCCGGGGACTGGAGCGCGGCGCCGGGCTGCTTCCAGTTGACGGGCTGGTGGTTCAGTTGCGCGGCGAACTGGCGCAACTCCCGGACGGAGGCTGCACCACGTTTGCGATTGGGCCGGCCGGCACCGCGTCGGGCACGACCCTGGTGGGGCAGACCAGTGACAACCCGCCCGAGCTGGAAGAGTTTGGTTACGTGCTCAAGCTGCGGCCGACCGGTAAACCAGCGGTCCTGATGTGGACCTTCGGGGGAATGCTGGGGTACCACGGGCTGAATGAGCATGGCGTCTCGCAGTTCGCGAACGCGCTGGGGGGAGGTCCCGGCTGGAGGTTCGCCCTGTCGCACTACCCGCTGAAGCGGCTGATGCTGGAGCAGACTTCACTGGCGGGAGTTCGTGACCTGGTGCGGAGATTGCCTGTCTGTTCCAACGGGAACTACATGCTGGCGGATGGATCGGGGTCGATCCTGGATCTTGAACTGACCAGCGCGGGGGTTCACGAACTGCCGGTGGAAGGCCCCTGCCTGGTGCACTCCAACCATTTTCTGTGTGCAGCGCACGCCTGCCAGGAGAATTGGAATCACAGCCCCCTGGACTCGGCACCCCGGCTGCTGCGGATGAAGTCGCTGCTCGAGTCGCGGTTGGGGAGTCTCGACGTCGCCCAGGTTGGCGAGTGTCTCGCCGACCACGCTGGGTACCCCGTCAGTATCTGTCGTCATCCGTCGGATGGGCCGGCTGGGCCGATGCTGGATCAGCGCGGGAAGACAGTGGCGGCGCTGATTGCCGAGCCTCAGTCCCGGCGCCTGCACGTGGCGCGCGGGAATCCGTGTGTCAATCGATTTGTGACCTACCAGCTCGACTGAACGCCGGGAGTGCTGGGACAATTGGCCGCGGGGGGGATTGAGGCGAGGACCCTGGCTGGTGGTTTGGGGCGAGGCTTGTGGGGCTGGGAACTTTTTGAGCCCACCCGGCGTCTAACAGGCTGGAGCGGCGGGCGAGCGGGCCGGTGAAACAGGAGCGACCCATTGGGGTTCGAACAGTTGGGGTTCGAACAGTTGGAGGTCGTTCAGTCGGGGTTCGATCAGTCGGCACGCGGGGTGGCGCGGACATTCCACCACCAGCGTTCCCCTTCGGGAAGAACCTGGGGGACGGGCTTCGCGGCAGGCCGGGCACGTTCACGGACGGTTTCCGGGAGGTCGATCTGAACGCCCCCCGCGACCTGCACGACGATGTCGGTCTGGTTGTAGACGCGGTGGGCCACGACCGATTCGACAACGCGTGGGGCGACATCGACGGCGGGGCGGAGGCTGCCGTTGGGGCCGAGTGCGGTCAGTGGGGCCGCCTGCTCTCCCAGCCAGCCTTCTTCCCGGACCAGGGTGACCGCGAGTGCCAGGTCGAAGACGTTGCGCAATTCGGCGAACACCGGATCGCGACGGGCGAGGTCGTTGTAGTGGCGGGTGAAATTCTCGGCGAACGCACGATTGATGGGCTCGGCCACGCCCGAGGGGACATGCTTGCCTTGAGTGTTGACGAACTGATTTTCCGATTGGACCAGCACGCCCCCTCCGACCAGTTCGAAGGCCCGGCGATCGGCGGAGTGCAGGACCGCGTCGTAGCGCATGGTCAGCCACCACCGCAAGGCCTCGAGTGGCAGGCCCCTGGTCGCCTTGTACTGCTCGAGCAGTTCGAAGTAACTGGGGATGCCCGGGCCCCCCTCGAGTTTGCCGACCCCAACGAAGCTCCCGATCGCGGCAACTACGAACTGCGACCCGTCAAGGTGAACAAGGGAGACGCCAGCTCGCTCAAGGATGAG
>CAIUHT010000592.1 GCA_903898975.1 uncultured Planctomycetaceae bacterium | reverse complement strand
CTGCAGCTCTTGGTCGATGACCGGGTCGTCGAGCGGCGGACACTGTCGCTGGGGCCCGGCGCCGAACAGACCGAGATCGTCTCGCTCTCGATCGACAGCCCCGGTTTGCATCGGATCGAGGCCCGCCTCCCCGCCGATGCCCTCGAAATTGACAATCACCGCTGGCTGGCCGCGAATGTGCGCGATCGCCTGCGCATCCTGTGCGTCCAGGGACGGTCGCAGGAACGGGCAGGAATCCGGGGGACCGACTATCTCCCCATCGCCCTCGCCCCGGCTACCAGGCCCGGTTCCCTCGCCGAGCGCAACCTGGTTGAGCCAGTGGTCATTGATGACGGCGAATTCACCCGGCAGGACACCGGGTTGTTCGACGCCATCTTCCTCAACAACGTGCGACGTGTGACGGAACGCGAGGCGGCCACCCTGCAGGCGTTTCTGCGGCAGGGGGGAGGCGTGGTGATCGCCGTGGGCGATGGCGTGGATGTCGCCAATTACAACGAGGTGCTGTTTCGCGATGGGGCGGGCCTGCTGCCTGCCCGCCTGCAGGACCGCCGGGGCGACCCCGTCCGCCGCGATCCCCCGTTCCGCTTCGACCCTGCCGAATTCGCCCATCCCATTCTCGAGCCCTTCCGGGGGAATCCCGACGCGGGACTCGAGAGCACGCTCACTTTCGCCCACCTCGGGACCTCCGATCTTGACCGGGGCGGGGCCCGCATCGTGTTGCAGTTTGACTCGGGCGAACCAGCCATTCTCGAAAAGCGGGTCGGCCTGGGCCCCTCGCTGCTCATCACCACGTCGCTCGATGAACGCTGGGGCCTCTGGCCCCTGTGGCCCAGCTTCGTCCCGCTGATCCAAGAGATTGCCCTGTTCGCTGTCTCCGGCAGGGAAACCAATCAGCCCCGGGTGGTGGGAGACACCCTTGAGGCGGCGATCCCCCCGGTGGTCGCCGAGAGTGAACTGCTCATCGTCCCGCCCCAGGGGGAGCCCGAGCCGATTCGTCCGCAGGCCGACGCCAATGACCCCCGGCTGATCTACGGACCGACCACGCAGGTCGGTCTGTACGAAGCTCGCATTCCTCCCCCTGCCGTGCGGAGCGAAATCTTCGCGGTGAACTTCGACACGGAAGAAAGCAACCTCAGCCGCTTTTCCCTCGAGGAACTGCGAGCGGGTCCGCTGGCAGGGATCGAATCGAGCCCCCTCGGATCTCCCCAGGCAGGGACGCCCGTCGGTCGCCTGGTCCCGACCCCGGCGTCGAGTGGCTGGACCCGCCCGCTGCTCTACCTGCTGCTCTACCTGATGTTCGCCGAGCAACTGCTGGCCTGGAACTTCGCCAAGGGGCTGTGGCTGCTCTGCCCCCCCCTGGCCCTCTACCGCTGGTGGCGCGGCTGAACCCTGCGGGTCATCGGCTTGTTACCGCCTGACCCGGCTCGACACCCCGCGCCCCCCGTCCCCCGGGCATGCTCTCACAGGGCATGCTCTGACAGGGCGCGATCTTCGCAGTCTCGATCTCCCCGGCGCCGCTCCCTTGGGTGCCGCCCGACTTGCTCGCCGGCTGGCGACCGCGCGACCTGCCAGGAACTCGCGGGAACTTGGGCGAAT
>CAIUHT010000591.1 GCA_903898975.1 uncultured Planctomycetaceae bacterium | reverse complement strand
CCACGCTGCCCGCCGGGAACAGCCCCTCCCGCTCGACAATTCCCTGGATGCGTGGCTCCAACTCGGTCAAACGCCGATCGAGCAGCGTGAACCGTTCGGCGACATCCGGAGATTCGCCGGGATCGGTCGAATCCTGCGCCGCGGGCGTTGGCTCGGCGCGGGAACCGGGAGCGCTGCCTGCACCGCTCCCCTCGGTCTCGCCTGCGAATCCCTCTTGCGCCCCGCTGGAGCTGGCCGCTGAAGTTCCGCCGGGCAGCTCCCCAGCATCGCGCGAGCGACTTCTCCAGAGTGTGAATCCCAGGCAGGCCACCAGGGCGACCGCCGCGCCCCAGGTGAGCCATGTCTCCCGCCGCCAGCGGCGTTCAGGGAGAGTCAGAATCGGCTCGCCACCAGGCACTTCCTCGAGTGGGGCTGGCAGATCGCCCGTGAAGTCGAACTCGGATGCCAGCCCCCCCAATTCCACTGCGCTATCGGCCGCTGTCCCCAAGCTCGAAACCACGTCCTCCTCCGAGGTTCCCAGCGGCGGTTCCTGGGTCGGTCGACCCGAGGGAGCGGTGCCTGCCGGTGCCGGTTCGCTGGGCGACGTCGTGGGGGCTTGTCCGCTGATCGGAGGCCGGGCTGAAGGAACGCTCCGCTGGGGGGAGGTTTTCGTTTTTTTTGGGCGAGCGGCCGACTTGGGGGTCCCGGTGCCCTGAGGCGTGGGAGAGGGGGCCGGCTGTGGCGTGGCTGCAGGGGGGAGTGGCTCGACGGGCCCCGGCTGGGACGGCGCTGTGTCTGACCCGGCACTCGCAATGCCAGTCGCCACTCCAGGATCGGCACCAGGCGGAATGGCGTTCAGAACTCCGCAGGCGCGACAGGCGAACTCCGTCGCACGACGACCGCCAGGCCGGACGATCTTCCAGCGTTTCCCGCACCCTCGGCAGGCAATCACCACGCTGGGCTCAGGCATCGATCAAGCTCACTTGGGCTTGAGTGGAAAGAGCGTGCGTTTCTGCTCAGTCGCCACCACCTGCGAGGTCACAACCGCCTCGTTCTTCGCTTCATCAATCCACAGGCAGAGTTCGCGATCTTTCAATCGCGCCACCAGCATCTCGTGCAGAATCACCGAGGCAGGAGTGTTCTCATAACGCATGTCCTGCCGCATGTTCTGCGTGACCCCCACGCGCTGCATCCCCGGTCCGTCGGTCCGGATTTTCACCCCTGTTTCGTCGGAGATGAACTCGAGAGCCTTGAACAGAAACTCGTTGCGGAACTCCACGCTGATCGGCTTTTGCAGCCGCTGGGCGATGCTGAGCTTGTCATCCGTCGTCCCACTGCCCGGGCTGGAACGGGGCGCCCCGCCAAAACTGGGCCGATTGGCGTAGTCCCAGGCCAGCAAGCCACCCGCGGCGAGATTGGGGGCGGCCCGGCCGGGCAATTCGAGCGTGAAGCTGACCATCCGCCCGCCCGTCGACGAGCGGAGTGACCGCTCGACCACCTTGGCCATCGCCGGTAACCGCCCGACCAGCTTGGTGTGCCCCACCGTCTCGGGGCGGGTCTTGTAGACCAGGTCGAGCAACTGCCGCGGAATTTCTCCCAACCGTTTCTCGAGGTCTTTGGCCAGCTTGGCAGGCGACCGGGTGGTGCGGTTCCGCACATGGATGTCGCTGAAAAAGTTCCCTTCCTCGGCCAGGTCCCCCAGGTGAAAACTCCAGGCAACCGTCTCGGCATCATCGCCCAGCAGATCAACCACGCTCCGCAGCAGGGGCTGGGCGTTGGGGGGTGCCAGTGTCGCAACACCGTTCCGCAGATCTTCAACTTCCCCCAGGAAAGAGAAGTGGCGAGTCGAGTCGGACCGCGCCAGCAGGGTCTCGAGCCCCTCGCTCGCATCCAGCGCCCCCTTCGCCGAATCGAGGAAGGTGTCTTTCATGTCTTTCGGCGCACTGGCGAATGTGCGGGCGTCGGCGATCAGCCACACGCGCTCGGGGCCCACATAGTGCGGGATCGGAAGGTCGAGCAACTCGCCATTGAACCGCTGGATCAGGTCCGAGCGCTTGATGTCGGCGACTGTGCGGGCCACGACCGCGACTGCAAAGTCCTCCCGGCTGGTTGGCACGAACGACAACAGCACCGACTCCAGATCCTGCGGCCGGAACAGCGCCAACTCGGCCAGTCGCGTCTCGAGCGCGGGCACCAGTGGCCCCAGGCAGGCGCGGAACTCCTCCGCCTCATCGGACGACGACCACAACTCGGCTGGTCGCAGATGCAGCACCAGCCGCGCTCCCAACGGGACCATCTTGAGCGTGATCGGCTTCCCCTGCGTGGGGTTCCCCAGCAGCGGAAAACCGGCCGTGAGCGAATCGGCGGCTGTGGGGATCACCGGATCGGCTGTCTCGATGAGGGGAGCCGACTGTGGCTTTGATTTCGCCACCGACTTCGGCTTGGGCTTTCCCCACAGGGCCAGCCCGGCACCGCCCCCCATCAGCAGCAGACCGCACAGACTCCAGACCACCACCTTGACCCAGCCAGCGCCACGTCGCCGCGCGACTGGGGCGGCCCGCCCGCCCGAGCGTGTGCCGCGTGAGGCCGGTTCCGTGACCGTGGCAACCACGGGGGTCCAGGGAAGATCGACAGCCGCGTCGGGGGCAACCTCCGCCGGAGCGGAAACCACGGGGGGTGCCGCTGGTGGCACAGGCGCTGCGGGCGTGGCGGCCGGCTCGACCTTTCGAAGAGCTGGAGGCGGTTCGTCAACGCTCTCCACAGGGCCGGCCTGCGGGCTTTCTGAGGGGACCCCGTCCGCCACTTCCTGGAAGACCACTCCACTCGGGGGGAGTTCCAGCAGAAACTTGTGCTCGCAGCGATTGCACTTCCCCTTTTTTCCCAACAGGGCAGGGTCGCGTACAATCAGCATTTTTCCGCACTGCGGACAGGTGATCTCGATTCGAGCCATCGGCGGCTTTCTCCCCACAAGCGGGTGCCCGAACCTCGGCGAAACGGAGCCAGGCGTCCCGCCCGATCCCCGCCTTCAGACCGACGAAACCGGTCCGCTCAAGGTGAACACCCTGCTTCCAGCATCCTACGCCGACAACTGGCGAAATGACAGACCTTTCGAGCCCGGGAGCACCCAGCAGATTCGACACGCGGACTTTGGCTGAGGCTCTCAACGGCCAAGATCCCTCAACGGCCCCCTGAACCCGCTGGCTCGAACGCGTCTGTCGAGGTTTCGCGCCTGGCTGCCACCCGACCGTGATGACTCACTGCCGAGGAGAATCCTGTCAGCCGCAGGCGGCTCAGCTGCCTGGAGACCGGCGGCCGCCGGCCAGCAAAGTGTGGTCCTGCGTTGTGTCAGGGCCTGTCTCACCGCGAGTCCTGTCGCTTCCAGCGGCATCCGAACCACGTTCGCCGTTCACAGATTTGGGGGCGTTCGGTCGACCAACTCGCGCGCACCGCAAATGCGACCGCTGTGGCTGTGTGGCGAGGTCTCAGCGTCTCAGCGCGCCGGCAGCGTCAGCAGTTGCCGACGCAGCAGGTTCAATGCGGTCTTCGCAATCCGGACCGCCGCGATTGCCGGATCTCCCGCGAGGCTGATCTCTTCGACCAACTCGCCCGTCGCGGTCGCCAGCGCCACCTCGGCTGTGGGACTGACCGATTGCCGCTCGTCGTCGAGGCCGACCGTGCGGGGCGAAACCGCCAGCCCCAGGTCGGCGGCGAACAGAGTTCGCGCGCGTCGGGCGAGCGAGGCCCCCAAGCCATCCACAGGTCGCCCGGCACCTGGCGGGGCCTGTTCCGCAGGTTGGTTACCACTCGGCCGAGGCTCGCTGCCTCCCGCCACGGCACTGTGGGCGGGGTCGTCCCAAGCACCACTTGCCGGGCCCGCTCCGGGAGATCGCACGACTCCCCCCAGGAACCAGGGGCGGCCTTCGAGGGCGGTCGCCAGGCGCTCAGCCAATCGGCCCGCCGAGGCTCCCTCCCAGGTCGCCACCGTCACCTGACGGTCCTGCAGCAGTCGGGCCACCACGTGTTCCAACTCTTCGTCTTCGATGCCATACACAAATTCCCCCAGCCGCTCCTCAATCTGTCGGCGGGTCGCCGCAATCTTCGCCTCGGCCAGTTCGGGCCGTTCCGCCTCGGCGACAATCCGGAGCGTGATGGTCGCCTCGTGCACCGTGATCCCGACTTCAGGATCGCGCCCGCGGGCGGTGAGATCGCCCAGGCGTTCCTCGGCGGCCGATTCCCCCAGCCCAAAACACTGGACCCGAAACTGCCGCAGCACCCGCCCCCCGGCCAGCCCGCCAATTCGCGGCAGAACCGAGTCGCGGAACATCGGCTTCATTTCGCTCGGCACCCCGGGGAGGGCGGCGAACAGGCACGGTTGCCGTCCCGGGCGCTCGACGGGAAACCAGATGCCCGGAGCGGTCCCGCGCGGATTGGGGATCGGCTCGGCCCCCTGGGGGAACATCGCCTGGATGGCGTTTCGCTCGGGCATTTCCCGACCGCGTCGCCGGAACATCCCGCGGATGATCTCGAGCGACGCTTCATCGCGCCACAACTCGACCCCCTGCATGCGGGCCAGGGCCTCGCGGGTCAGGTCATCGAGTGTTGGCCCCAGGCCCCCCGTGATGAGCACCAGGTCGGCCCGGTCGCGGGCAATCCGGAAGGCGGCGATGTT
>CAIUHT010000590.1 GCA_903898975.1 uncultured Planctomycetaceae bacterium | reverse complement strand
TCAATCAACCCACCAACGCGACCAATCCCGCCGTACGCGCCCACCACACGCAATCCCACACGCGACCATCCCGCGACCGCCACACAGCCTCACGCAATCGTCCCGAGCGATGGCCCCGCCAGCGCGCTCCACCCAACGCCGCGGCCAAACAAATCGATGTGGGCGGACATACCTCGAAGAGGTTATCTTCCATAGCCTGGGGTTGCCGTGAAGCGGCTACCCTAGGTTCGCGGCGAGATAAGCATCCCCAGCCTGTTCGCGATTGGTGTGTTTCTCCAGTGCCTGGTGGTCTCAAAGCACTCACGGAAACAAACCTCTGGACGCCTTGCCAGCTGGTCTCCTTTCAGGCGCCCCTCACTGGTCCTGTTTCAGGCGCCCAATGACACGGCAACCCCAGGCTATGGACGAAAACCTCTGCGAGGCAGGTCCGCCGGCGTCGATTCCTTCGGCTGGGGCGGAGGGCAGATCGGGTGGGCCAACTCTCTTGTCTGCGTCCCTCTTCCGCTCAATCCGGCTCAGCTCCGCCCCGATTCGGCGACCAGGTGGCGGCGGACGAAGTCTTCGTTCAGGTTGACTCCCAACCCGGGCCCGGCGGGAACTTCAATCCAGCCTTTGACCGCCTGGATCTTCTCGTGCGTCAGTTCGTGCCGCAGCGGTGAGTCTTCGACGCAATCTTCAAACAAAAACGCATCCCGGCAGGTCGCCAGCCAGTGGAGGCTCGCGGCTGCGGTGAGCGGGCTGGTGTAGCAGTGGTTGCACAGCCGGGCTCCCGACTCTTCGACCCGTTGCCGAATGTAGCTGGCATCGGTGAAGCCATTGCGGGCGAGATCGACCTGGTACACATCGAGCGCCTGGCGGTCGATGAACGGGCGGAACGATTCCCGACCGCACTCTCCCTCGCCCGAGGCAATCGGCACGGGCGATCGGTCCCGCAGCCAGCGGTAGCCCTCGACGTCATCCTGCCGCAGCGGTTCTTCGAGCCACTCCGCCCGCTGTTCGGCGAACGCCTCGGCCCGCCGCAGCGCCGTTCGGGCATCCCAGACGCAACCCGCGTCGATCAGCAGGGTGGCGTCGTGTCCAATCCCGCGACGGGCCCCGCGCACCAGGTCGCGATCGACCTCTTCGCTGGTCCCCATCGGCTCCCAGCCAAACTTCACCGCGGTGTAGCCCGCCTCCACCCACTTGCGGCCAATCTGCTCGGTCTCGACCCCGTCGCGGCCGAACAGGATCGAGGCGTAGGCGCGGAATCGCGAGTGCATCTTGCCCCCCAGCAGGCAGTGAATCGGCTGCTGGAACGCCTTCCCCTTCAAGTCCCACAGGGCCATATCCACCGCGGCCATGGCGGTGATGCCGACCCCCTTGCGTCCGAAGTACATGGTCCGGCGGTACATCTTCTGCCACAGCCGTTCGGTCTCGAGCGGGTTTTCGCCCACGAGCAGTTCGCGCAGACCGCAGGCAATGTTGTGGCTGAAGGGGGCATCGACAATCGCCTTGACCACCTCGGGCGAAGAATCGGCCTCGCCAATCCCTTCGAGCCCGGTATTGGTCTGAATGCGCACGAGCACCGCATCCTGGCAGCTGGCAGTCTTCGCCGCCACATTTTCGATTCGCAGAATCTGGCAAATCACACGTTCGATGCGCATGTCTGACGGGGCCTTCGTGGCTGGGTGGGGGGGCGCTGGTTCGGAGTTGCCGGTTCGGCGTCTCAAGTTCTTCCCCCAGTTTCGCGATTCCGGTGCCAGTGTTGAAGCCTCGCAGCCCATAACAAGAGGCAAGCGGCACTCAGTGCAATCAACACCCAGCCGCCCGACCCCGCAGGACAAGTTTTCCACTTGTCCGAACCCCCTACCCGACGCCGGACAGCCCACCCGGGAATGAGTCCGAAATGTCTCCTCTTTCACCAATTCACTCTGCTGTTTTTGTGACTAATCCAGCTCCCGAGTCAGGTTCGTCTGATACAGCGGAATCTCACTTCGATCGTCGCCACTCG
>CAIUHT010000589.1 GCA_903898975.1 uncultured Planctomycetaceae bacterium | reverse complement strand
AGTCGGAAATCATCAGCCCGCTCTGCCCCCCGGGTCGGAACGGGCGGAAGCTGGGGGTCAGGAAGCCCACCTTGCGGCCCCCCGAGTTGATGAACTTTTTGTCGGCCGGCAGCGACTGCCCGGCGAATTTCTCCAGCACCGGCTTGTGGTCGAACGTGTCGACCTGGCTCGGTGCGCCGTTCATCATCAGGAAGATGACCGAGCGGATCGGGCTGGCAAACTGCCCCGGCCGACTTGCCAGGGGCCCCCGCACCGCCCCCGCGGAACCGCTCGCCCCACCTGCCGCCGCGTGTGCCACCCGGGGCAGAAACTGCTGTTCGGCCAGCAGCGTCGCCAGGGCGGTCCCGGCCAGACCGCCCCCCATTTCCCAGACAAACTCGCGGCGGGTGGTTCCGCAGGGAAACAGCGGCGACCCGCGCCGCTGGTCGGGCGACAGATGCGATCCAGACATGGGTCCCTCGCCAGGAAGGTTGAGCTGCGATGCGGTCCGCCCGAGCGCCAGACCACCGGTCCACCACGCTGGTCACCCGCGCGATGGGGATGGCATCCGGCGCCTGCCACCCAGGGCCATAGGGAGACGGCACGCGGGTTCGAATGAGTCGGCGGCCCCGCCCCTTCAATGACACACCGGCCCCGACCGTGCTCCGGCGACTACTTCGCCTTGAACTCGACTTCTTTCTCGGTCTTGGCGTCGCCACCAAACGAGGCCCGCAGGGCGTCGAGTTCTTTCGCGACGACCTTTTCCGGACCGTCGATCTTCAGAAAGTACGGTCCGCCCGGATTCTGCAGGTAGACGTTAATCACCCGCCAGCCCGTCAGCTTCTGGCTCTTCCGCAAGACGGGGGGGCCGATCGATTTGTTGTACGTTCCCGTCACGTCGACCAGGGTGTATTCGCCCAGCGAGCACTCTCCCTTGAGCAGCTTCACACTGCGGCCCTCGGGTTCCAGCTGTCCGACCCAGCGGGTGATGTTCCCGTCGAGATCGCCCCCCTGTCCCCGCCCAAAGTAGAAGACCACAAACTCGCCCGCTTCCTTCGCCAGGTCGCCCGCGGGAACCTCGTACTCGGCGAGCCGCATCTCGTTCTTCGGGGCCCGCTTCTTCCACCGCTCCGGGACCGTCAACTGCAGGTCTCCCGCCTTGACCTTGATGCTCTTCCCCTCGGCGGGCTTGTCGGCCCCCTTCTGATCATCGCCCCGCGTCACGGCGGGGAGGGTCAACGCGAGGGCCAGGCTGAACAGCACGGAAAGTCGGATCATGGCGCAGGCTCGGAAAGTTGCGGGAGACTGGGACGGCGAACCGTCCGGTAACGGCCGAAGATTCTAGCGCGGGGGTTCCACCACCGCGATGTGCAGTTCCTTGAGTTGTCGGGCATCGACCCCCGCCGGTGCTCCGCTCAGCAGGTCCGACGCCTTCTGCGTCTTGGGGAACGCCACCACGTCGCGAATGTTGTCGCACCCGGTGAACAGCATCACCCAGCGGTCGAGCCCCAGGGCAATCCCGGCGTGCGGAGGCGCCCCGTACCGCAGTGCCTCGAGCAGGAACGAAAACCGCTCTTCGGCCACCTCGGCGGGAATCCCCAGCAGGTCGAACACCTTCTGCTGCACGGCGGGGTCGTGAATACGCACGCTGCCGCTGGCCCCCTCGTACCCGTTGATCACCATGTCGTACGACGTCGCCCTGATCTTGCCCGGGTCGGTCTCGAAATAGCCCACGTCTTCGGGAACCGGGTTGCAGAATGGGTGATGCTCGGCGTCCCAGCGCTTCTCCTCTTCATTCCAGCTGAAGAGCGGGAAGTCGAGCACCCACGCGAAGTGCATGCTCTGGGGATCGAACAGCTTGAGTTCCTTCCCCAACCGACTGCGCAGCGCCCCGAGCGCCGCCGAGGTGACCGCCGGTTTGTCGGCGACGATGAAAATGAGGTCGCCCGCCTGCGCGCTGAACTTCGCCTTGATGCGGGTCTGCTCTTCCGGGGTGAAGAACTTGGCGATGGGGGAGTCGAGCCCGGTCTCGGTCACCCGGAAGAACGCCAGCCCCTGGGCCTTGAAATCCT
>CAIUHT010000588.1 GCA_903898975.1 uncultured Planctomycetaceae bacterium | reverse complement strand
TGGCCGAGAAAAAAGCGTTGGGTGTGGTCAAAAAAGCGTGAAACATGCGGGAATCCCCGCTGGAATTTCTGCCCCAAGACTGGTAAGATTCGGACGAGGGGCGGAAAGTCGAGTGTCGACTGAGGCGGGGTAACCGCGGAGAATCGAGACTTGACGTAAGGAGTGGGCCGAAGTCGGAGGAGCGATCAGGCAAGAGGCCGGACGGCACCGGAAAGCCCTGGTTTATGGGTCGAGTGAAAACTGGTGCCCTTGGGGAGATTCCCCAGGCGGTCGATGGGATGTGATGAGAGGACGCCGGGAGCGGTCCGTTGCGAGACGGAGCTCGGGTTGTCTCGATGGGTCATGACCAGCCGGTGGATCGACATGTCGATCGAGCGGGCTGAGTTGTGTGTGTGATGCGATCCGAGCGTACGGATTGCACCCCTTACCGCGATTTTGGGATGCAGCAGTGTTTGCCAGCGATTATGCGATTTTCCTCGAAGCCTTAACCCGGATTCTGGCCCGCAGTCAGGAGGATCCCGACCTCAAGACAGTGATGCGGCATCTGGCGCAGATGGTCATCGAGAGCACCGACGGACCGAAGGCGATTCCTTCGGGGGGGGGCGGGCCTCTTCGCAGGATGCGGGCCGCAGCGACGGGTGGGAGAAGTTCAACTTCGTCGTCGGGCGAGCCGACGACCGATGACACGTCTGCGGTGCGGGCGGGCGATTCCGACACCAGCCG
The DNA here is from genome assembly GCA_903898975.1 of uncultured Planctomycetaceae bacterium. GTDB lineage: Bacteria > Planctomycetota > Planctomycetia > Planctomycetales > Planctomycetaceae > UBA10511. The sequence goes on along the minus strand of CAIUHT010000588.1, from coordinate 13,732 downwards.
GTACACGGGGTCGGAACCCCCGTCCCGTGGGCGAAGTATCGAGGGGCGGCAACCCGAGAAGTTCGTGCCAGTCGATTTCTCACTGATCGAGAATCGCTGTCGGTTGAAGGCCGAGGGAGCCCGCTGGGCCATCGCCCGCCGCCGTCTGCTGGCGAACAAGGCCGATTTCGCCACCGAAGTCGAGCCCCTCGACCGGGACCTCATCGCCCGGGCCAAGCTGTTGCCGAACTGCTTCCTGTGGCTGAACCATCCGAACGGTCCGTCGAGCACCGACCCCGAACGGTACGATGAGGTAACCCTCTGCTTCGAGACGCTGGCCGACGCGGTCGCCCTAGTCAAGATGGTGGAGGAAGAAAAAGAGAACGACCCGTTCGAATTCGAGGCGGCTCTGAACCTCCTCGCCGAAGCCCAGTCGATGCTCCGCATCTCGGTCGTCAAGTTCGACAACTACGCCGACACCGACCAGCGCGATGTCTTCCAGTGGCTGAAGCACACCGCCAGTGAGCAGCACATTTTCATCCGCCGGTTCATGCGGCTGGATGACCCGGGTGATCCGACCCTCGCGGAAGAGTTGCGGGTCCGGATCAAGGCGGCGGTCAGCAACATCAACGAGGCCCGCAAGAAGGTCAAGCAGCACAAGAAGCTGTTCAGCAAGCTGACGCACAAGTGCCAGTTGCTGGCCGAAGACACTGCGGCCGCCGAAGATTACTGGAAGGTCATCTTCCCGATGATCGACGAATTGCTCGAAGGGGGAATTCCTCCCGGCAATCGCGAGATTCGCGACGCCCTGGCGCCCGTAGTCGACACCCTGCCTGAGTCGCTCGAGCTGACTCCTGGCGTGCAGAGTGTGCTGAAGGAACTCGACCGGTTCATGGCGGCCCAGAACGGGGGCTACTATGACCCCGACGCCGAGAATCCCGATGCTCCGCCCAACCCCAGTGTCGCCGAAGTGGCCCGGGTGCTGAAGGGGAAGGCGATTGTGCTGATTGGTGGCGAGCGTCGGCCCGCTTCCGAGAAGGCACTGATCGAAGCCTTCGGGTTGACCGACCTGCACTGGATCTCGACCCGCGAGCATGAATCGCTCGACTGGTTCGAGCCCTACATTTCTAAGCCGGAAGTCGCCGTGGTGCTGCTTGCCATTCGCTGGTCGAGCCACTCTTATGGCGATGTGAAGCTCTTCTGCGATCGCTACAACAAGCCACTCGTTCGCCTGCCGGCGGGTTACAACCCCAACCAGGTTGCCGTCCAGTTCGTCGCCCAGTGCGCGATGCCGACAGCCGAGGGTGAGCCCGTCGCACATGCCGAAGAAGCGGAAGAGTAAATCCAGCTCTCTCCCAGCCCGCAGTTCCGCGGCTTGAGGAGCGCCAGACAACCGGACCCGCTCGTCTTAACAGGCGAGCGGGTCCGTTCGCTTTTGTAAGACCGCTCGGTTTGGCATCCCCACCGCAGCGAGAGCCACCGCCACGGGCACGGCCACAGAGATTGCCAGAGAGATTGCCGCACTTGTGGCCACACCATGGCGCCCGTCGGTTCGGTGGCCAGCGTGCGCCCCCCCAGGTCCCGCGACTGTGCATTTCGAGACTGACTGCACGGGACTTTCTGACGCGGGACGGTCGCGGGCCAGTCCGCTCAAAAAATCGCTGAGCGGCCGCTTCGGTGTCGCGGCAAGCAGGCCCGATCACCCACCAGTTGGGCGGTGCAAGTTGCGTTTCAGATGCCGCGCCAGATCCGCGCCTTACTCCTCTCCCAGCGGGATGGGCCCCCTGGCTGGTAATACCCCCCTCAACGGACAACTGTCGCAGTCGGGCTGGCGACCGCACCAGCGCTCAGCCACCTCGCTCAGGCCACTCCAGAGCTCCCGGCGGTCGACTCCCCCCTCGGCCGCGATGGTGGCCAGCAGATGCTGGGCGGCGTCCCGGTCGGTCGCTTCGTCGAACCAGCCATGTCGCCAGCCCACCCGCTGCACTCCACGCTGGAACGGGAACGTCTCTGCTCCCAGCATCAGCCGCAACTCTTCCGCCAGTCCACGGGAGAGCCCGGGCAACTCCGCGAACTTTCGCCACTCGGCCTGCGACAGTTCAATCCGCCAGGTGTTCGGGGGGTGTGCCATCCGCCCGGAGGTGTGCCCGCTCCCTGGGGCGGCACCGCTGTCGACGGTCTCGTGCAACGGCGGTGGCACCATATTTGTCCACCAATGGGCCACTGCCCGGAGTGCTGCTGCGTGAGTCTCCCGGCGGCGGTGACGGCGGAGTTCCACCGCCAGTTCTTCGACCGACTGGGCGGCGCACCAGCGGGGATCGAGCAGCGGGCTGTCGGGAGTGGAACTGGCTGTCGAAGTGACCGTGGTTTTGGACCGGACGCTGCGAAGGCTTGCGGCGAGTACTTCCAGCACCCCCAGCCACGCCTCGGAGGCAGAACGAATCGGCCAACCAGGGGCTGGAGAGAGTTCGTTGGTGAGCAGTTCGGCCACTTGCTGCGAATTCGACCGCATGGGAACAACCTTCCGAGAGGAATCTCGACGAATCGAGTGCCAGCGCGGGGAGACTTGCGGGACGCCGCGGGGAACTTCCCGACCGCTGGGAGCGGTGCCCTGCGACGCCAGGGAGCCCTTGGGGTGAAGCAGGACCTTCGAGTGTATCGGGAGGCAGTGCGACAGACAGGCGTGCTGTTGGTCGCGACGGGGCCGAGATGAGAGCCTGGTGAGGTCAGCCGCTTTCAGTCAGCTTCGCTGAGTCAGCCCGGTTGATCAGGGCCAGAGATGTTTTGAGGAGCCTTGGGGCTCGCGGTCGTTTGTTGGCGGCGCGGGGGGCGGTGGGGGGACTGGTGGGCACGGCAGGTCTGCTTTTCCCGTTGGGAGGGGCTTGGTATGGTTTGGAGGACGTGGGGGGGGCAGGCGTCGCTCCCACACCATCCCCGAACAGTCGGATCGTGACGGAGGCCTTGGGTATGCGCCGGTTGGGAATCTGTGGAGCGGTTGTCGCCTTGCTGGCGGCTGTGATGTGGACCGCCCCCAAGAGCGCGGCTCCGGGAGGATCCCGCCGAGTGCTGGCCGCTGAAAGCGGTTTGAAGTTCTTTCGGGGCAATCTGCATACCCACACGCTCTGGAGTGACGGAGACGACTACCCCGAGATGGTGGCGCAGTGGTATCGCGATCAGGGGTACGACTTTCTGTCGTACACCGACCACAACACCCTGCAGGTGGGTGACAAGTGGATCGACGTGCAGAAAAGCGCCGGCGGGGAAGAGGCATATCAGAAGTTGAAGACCGCGTTTCCCAGTGACTGGATCAAAGAACGCAAAAGCCCGGAGGGCCGGCTGGAAGTTCGGTTGAAGACGTTCGCGCAGGTCAGCACCGAGATCGCGCGGCCTGGAAAATTCCTGCTGATCCCGGGGGAAGAGATCTCGGACCGGTACGGCGGGCTGCCGCTGCACATGAACGCGACCAACCTTAAAGAGGTGCTGCCCCCGTTGGGAGGCGACAGCGTCTACGAAGTACTGCAGCGGAACACCGATGCCCTGGTGGCCCAGCGGGAGCGGACGGGGCAGCCAATGCTGATTCACCTCAACCACCCGAACTTCGGCTACGCGGTGCGGGCCGAAGACCTGATGCGAGTGCGGGGGGAGAACTTTTTCGAGGTCTACAACGGGCATCCCGGCGTGCACAATCGCGGCAATCGCGAGCATCCGGGAACAGAGCGGCTGTGGGATGTGATCCTGGCAAAGCGTCTGACCGAACTGCGACTGCCGGTGATGTATGGGCTGGCGACCGACGACGGGCACAACTACCACAATCGCGAGGGGAAGTCTTCGAAACCCGGGCGCGGGTGGGTGATGGTCCTGGCCCGCGAACTGACTCCCGCCGCGCTGATCGCCAGCCTTGAACAGGGGCAGTTCTACAGTTCTTCCGGTGTCTCGCTGAAGTCGGTGGTCTCGTCGGCTGAGGGGCTGGAGGTCGAGGTCGCACCGCAGGCGGGGTGTACCTACAGCATTCAATTCATTGGGACCAGGCGGGGCTTTCCCCCCGAGGGGAAGCCGGTGCTTGATGAGGCAGGGAAGGAAGTCTGGGCGACCGCAGACTACAGCGAGAAGATTGGCGAAGTCTTCCAGGTGGTGGAGGGCGTCCGTGCGAATTACAAATTTGGCCCCGACGATCTGTACGTGCGGGCGGTGGTGACTTCTTCCAAACTGCATCCCGATCCGTCGGCCCGAGGGGAATTTGAGCGGGCCTGGTGTCAACCAGTGAGGGGCCCGGCCGCCGTGAATCCCGAGTAAGTGGGGCAAGTCGTTCCGAGGCGATGGCACCTCGAGGCCTCGGAGTCGGTGGCGGGCCTGGGCCAGGGCTGCGAGGGGATCTTCCTCGGGCTGTGGTTGTCGCTGTGGTTGTCCAAATGGGCTGGGTAGACCAAGGGCACCCGGATCTGCGACTGGGGCATATTTCCGGTCGATCGACCGCGACTGCGGCGCCGCTCGCCCCCCTGCCCTGCCCTGCCCTGCCCGCCCCGGGCCGTCCTGGCAACGTCGTGGCGGGGAAAGCTCAAAGGCTGGGCAGTCAGGGCCGGAGGGGTGGTTTGGGAAAGTCGGTCTTGCCCCACGGGCCGAAATCGCGATGATCTGGCCCATCGCAACGTCTGGGCCTCCAATTCCTCAGGGAAACCAACCTGTCCATGAGCACGACCACCGTTCCCCCAGTCCCTTGGCACCGTCAGATTGACTGGCTCGGGTTGATGCCGTTTTTCGCCATGCACCTGGGAGTCCTGGCGGTCTTCTGGGTGGGGGTGACCTGGCCAGTGTTCATCGTGGCGTTCTTCAGTTACGTGATCCGGGGGATGGCGCTGACCGGATTCTATCACCGCTATTTCTCGCACAAGGCGTTTGCGACCAGTCGGTGGTTCCAGTTTGTGTGGGCGTTCATCGGCTGTGCGGCGGCGCAGCGGGGCCCCATCTGGTGGGCGGCCCATCACCGCGATCACCACAGCTATTCCGACAAACCGCCTGACGTGCATTCGCCCCACCAGCATCACTTTCTCTGGAGCCACATGGGGTGGTTCATGACCACCGAGAACGCCGCGGTCAGGGAAAAGCGGGTTCCCGACCTGCTCAAATTTCCTGAGCTGGTGTTCATCGACCGGCATTTCTGGATCGCCGTGGTGACCTGGGGGGCGGGCTGCTGGGGCCTGGGCGCCCTGCTGCAGCGGTGGTTTCCGACGTCGGGAATTACCGGTGCGCAGATGTTTGTCTGGGCGTTCGTGGTGGCGACCGTGTTCCTGTACCACGTGACGTACTGCATCAACTCGCTGGCGCACGTGATTGGCTCCCGCCGGTTTATCACGACCGACCAGAGCCGCAACAACTTTGTGCTGGCGCTGTTTGCCTTTGGCGAGGGCTGGCACAACAATCATCACTACTACCCCGCCTCGGCCCGGAACGGCTTCTACTGGTGGGAGGTCGATGTGACATACTACATGATCTGGGCGTTTTCAAAGCTGGGCCTGGTGTGGGATGTGAAGCCCGTCCCCGAGCGGGTGCTGGAGATGGGGCGAACGGGGAACCCAGCCCTGGCTGGCTCCGTCGCGGGAGAATGACGCGTCTGTGTTCCAGGGACAGTCACCCAGCGAGGCTGGCATGAGTCGTGGTGGGGCTCACGGGAGCAGAATCCCGCCGGTCGCATGGCTCCGGAAGGCCCGCCGACCATCCCGCCGCGCACTGCCCTGCCCGCAACAGCGCGGGTTCCAGCGGGGTCGCGAGTGATCGACCCCGCTGCAACCGAGCCCGGAGTGACCGAACCAGCTTGCGCCGGTTCAACCCCGCACCAGGCTGGTCCTGTGGCGAACGTGTCGCTCCAAACCCCGGGGGGAGCCCACGGGTTGGCCGGTGCATCGCTCCGACCCGTTCCGACAGCTGGCAAGAGTTCGCAGGTCGAGACCCAGCCACTTCCCCCTGCGACCATGGCCGAAACTGCTCCGCAGAGTGGTGGCCCTCCTGTTCCCCTGCCGAGTGACCCCGATCCGAGTGACCCCGATCCGAGTGACCCCCAGTCGAGTGACCCGCAGTCAGCGGACTTAGTGACTGTCTCCGCCCAGGCGCTGGTCCCTGAACGCAATATTCGCCTGCGGGTGGCCTACGATGGAACCCGGTACTTCGGCTGGCAGGTCCAGGCCGAATCTCCGACCTTGCAGGAGGTCTTCGAACGCGGCGTCCGGGTCCTGACGGGACAATCGGTCGGGGTGCTTTCGGCTGGCCGCACCGATTCCGGTGTGCATGCGCTGGGGCAGGTGGTGAGCGTTCTCGTGCGGACGCCGATTCCTCCTTCCCAGTTTGGGCGAGCCTTGCAGCCGCACCTGCCGCCCGATGTCGTCGTGCTCGACAGCTGCGAGGTTCCCCCGGCGTTTCACGCGACTTTCTCGGCTCGCTGGAAGACTTATCGGTACGTGATCGACAACAGTCCGGTGGCTTTGCCGTTCACGCAAAATCGGGCTTGGGCACTGCGCCGCCCGCTCGATGTGCCGGCGATGCACGAGGCGGCCCAGCGGTTGGTGGGCCGGCATGACTTTCGCTGTTTTGAAACCAACTGGCCGAACAAGGCGACAAGTGTCCGCACCATCCATGATCTGCGGGTCTACCGGACCGCGCTGTGGGGGGCGTGGTCTCCCATGCCACCGGCTCGGTCGGGATCAGGCAGCATGGGGCCAGCCCTGGCGGACGTTCCGGGAGTCAGCGGGGCGGAGACGTTTGTCTGCCTCGAGGTGACGGCGGACGGGTTTCTCTACAACATGGTGCGGAGCATTACCGGGACGCTGATCAACGTGGGTCGGGGCCGCTGGACGGCGGCCGACATCGAGCGGATTCTCCACCGGCAGAACCGCTCACTGGCAGGTTCCACTGCCCCGGCCTGCGGCCTGTACCTGGTGCACGTCGAGTACGACACCCCGTGGCCCGGTGCGCCCGCGACAGTCGACGAATAACCCGCTTGATCGACACTTCGGGCCACACTGTGCCCCAGGGCGGAAAAGCGGTGAATCGCTCAAAAACGGACGGCGGGGGCGTCACCGCTCCCCGCCGTCCGGAAAGTTTTGATTCAGAATCGGGGCCTGTCGGCCACGGCCGAGAGACAGTGCCCAGGCCAAGCGCTCAGTTCCAGGCCAAGGGCGACTTCCAGGCCGAGCGCAGCTCCTCGGTTCCCACGTCGACCACCGTCGCGCCCGTCATCCCGCGGATGGTGAGCCGTTGCTCGGCGCAGACCGCCCCCAATTCCACCAGGGGCAATCCGGCGAACAGCTCCCGCACCGCGGCGGCCTGCCCGGCGGGGACCTCAATCACGAACCGCGTGTTGGACTCCGAGAAGAGCAGCACCGCGTCCTCTTCGATCTGCGACTGGGCCCCCAGCAGCCGGAGGTCAAGCTGGGCCCCCAGCCCCCCGGCGAACGCCATCTCGGCGACCGCTACCGCCAGCCCTCCTTCGCTCAAGTCGTGGCAGGCTCGCACCAGCCCACTTGAGATGGCCCGGTGCATTCGTTGGAACAGTTGTGGGGCCCGGGTCAGATCCACCTTCGGAACCTCTCCCCCGGCGGCTCCGGTCACCAGTCCAAAATGGCTGCCTCCCATTTCGCGATGGGTGGTCCCGACCTGAAACAGCAGGTTCCCCGCCTGCTTCAGGTCCATGGTGACCGCCCGCGAAACATCCTCCATCTGCCCCAGGGCGCTCACCAGCAGCGTCGAGGGAATCGCCACGGTGACCCGTCGCCCATCACGATCCACGTAAGAGAACTCGTTGTTGAGGCTGTCTTTGCCGCTGATGAACGGGGTGCCATAGGCAATCGCGACATCCCGGCATCCCAGGGCGGCCCGCACCAGCGTTCCCAGCGTCTCGGGCCGCTCGGTGTTGCCCCAGCAGAAGTTGTCGAGAATCGCGATCCGCTCGGGGTTGGCACCGACGGCGACGCAATTGCGAACCGCCTCATCAATCGCCGACGCCGCCATCCAGTACGGGTCGAGATCGCCCAGGTGCGGGTTCAGTCCGTTGGAAATTGCCAGTCCCCGGGGGGAGCCCAGGTCGGGCCGCACCACCGCCGCGTCGGACGGGCCATCGTTCCGCACCCCGACCAGCGGTTTGACCACGCTGCCCGCCTGCACCTCGAAGTCGTACTGCCGGATTACCCACTCTTTGCTGCAGACATTCAGCGAGCCAAGAATGGCTTTCAGGTCGGCGTCGTAACGCGAACGGCCCGGTGGGGTGAAGGCCTTGGGCTGCGGGGGGCGATACTCGGCGGTGCGGACCACAGCCGGTCGCCCGCCGTGCAGAAACTCCATCGCCAGGTCGCCCACCGGCTGGTTGTGATACTTCAGCACCAGCCGCCCCGTGTTGGTGAATTCTCCAATCACCGTCGCCTCGACCCCTTCGGCGCGACACAGCGCCTCGAACTCGGTCCAGTTCGCCGGTGGGACCGACAGCACCATCCGCTCTTGGGCCTCCGAAATCCAGATCTCGGTGTAGCTGAGGCCGGTGTACTTGAGCGGAGCCCGCTCGAGCCAGACCTCGGCGCCGGTCTCTTCCCCCATTTCTCCCACGGCACTGCTGAAGCCCCCGGCCCCGCAGTCGGTGATGGCGGTGAACAGCCCGCGATCCCGCGCCTGCAGGAGGACATCCATCAGCATTTTTTCGGTGATGGCGTTGCCAATCTGCACCGCCCCTCCCGAGAGGGTTTCGCTCTGCTCGGTCAGTTCGGCCGAGCTGAAGGTCGCCCCATGGATCCCGTCGCGCCCCGTCCGGCCTCCCACCGCCACAACGTACTCACCGGGCGAGACATGTTTCGACTCGCAGCCGACGGGAATCATCGCAACGTTGCCGCAGAACACGAGGGGATTCCCCAGGTAGCGTTCGTCGAAGCAGATCGACCCGTTGACCGTGGGAATGCCCATCCGGTTGCCATAGTCGCGCACCCCCGAGACGACCCCGGGCATCACCACCTGCGGATCGAGCACTCCCGGGGGCAGGTCGGTCCGGCCGGGACGCGGCGGGGCGAAACAGAAGACATCGGTACTGGCAATGGGGCGGGCCCCCAGGCCGGTTCCCAGCGGGTCGCGGATCACCCCGCCCAGCCCGGTGTTCGCTCCCCCGTAGGGTTCGATCGCCGAGGGGTGGTTGTGTGTTTCCACCTTCATGCAGACATTCTGCCCATCGTCGAACCGCACTACCCCGGCATTGTCGCGGAAGACGCTGACGCACCAGTCATTCGCCCCCAGTGAGCGGCGGATGGTGTCGGTGGCGGCGAACACGGTCTCCTTGAGCAGGTTCTCGAACTGCACTTCCCGGCCAGGCTCGCTGTACTTCACGCGGCCCCGCAGTGTCTTGTGCGAGCAATGCTCGCTCCAGGTCTGCGCCAGGGTTTCGAGTTCAATGTCGGTCGGGTCGCGCCCCAGCGTGATGAAATACCCGCGAATCGCCTGCATTTCGGCCGGTTGCAGGTACAGTTGCCCTTCGCGGCTCAGGCGCACGAGATCTTCGTCCGACATCCCCCGGATCGGCACCGTCACCAGTGCGAAGTGGTACTGCGACCCCAGGGTGAGGCTCGACAGTGTCAGCGGTCCTTCGACCACCACCTGGATCGCCTCGTTGGCGATCACCCGCGAACAGAATCGCGACAGCTCGCCCGCGTCGCAGCCGGCGTCAATCCAGTATTTCTGGCACGAGCGGACGGCGGTCACCGGGTAGCCGCGATCCTGCAGTGCCGGGAGCGCCGTGGCGGCGACATTGTCGGTCACCCCGGGCTTGAGCAGCACGTTCAGCTGCCGACCGGGCCGGGTCGCGGGGGTGGTGTCGGGCAATTGCCGAACCACGAATCGCTCGACCACGCGATCGACCAGCAGTTCGGTGGCGAGCGCCTCGACCTGCGGGGCCGACAACGCTCCCTCAATAAGGTACGACTGCGCGCCGACGACCTGCCGGATGCTCCCCAGCCCCAGGGCCCGACTGCGCTGCAGGGCTCCCTCGCCCTGGCGATCCACGCACCCCTCACGCGGGGCAATCTCCACTTCCCACAATGTGCCGGCCATCGTTGCCTACTCTTGCTCCTGGTGTTCCTCGGTGGTGGCTGCGAACTCCCGCAGCCATTCGGCCCGCCGTGCCTGTCCCCGGGCCAACAGCTGGCCCACCCCGTCCGCATCATCCACTGCCAGCCGACCACGCCACTCCCGCAGCGAGTCGGCAAACCGGTCGAGTTCCCCCAGCACCTGTTCCCGATTGGCCTGCAGGATGGCGGTCCACAGTCCCGGATCGCCCGCGGCAATCCGCGTGGTGTCGCGAAACCCGCTCGCCGCCAGGGGAAACGCCTCTTGGGGGAGAGTCCCGGCCAGGATGGCGGCGACCACATGCGGGACGTGGCTGCCAATTGCCGCCAGGCGATCGTGTTCCTGGGGGCTCAGCAGCACCACCCGCGCTCCCAGGCCGCGCCACAGCGCAGCCAGTCGAGCCTGTGTCGGCTGGCTGGCCAGGCCGCAGTCGGTCAGCACGCAGCGACGCCCCACAAAAAGATCGGGATCGGCGGCGAGATAGCCCTGCGACTCTCCCCCCGCCATGGGGTGTCCCCCCAGGAACTCGACTCCCCGGGGCAAGACCTCTGCGACGGCGCGGCAGATGGAGTGCTTGACGCTCCCGGCGTCGGTCAGGAGGGTCCCCGGACGACAGTGCGGAGCGGCCGCGGCAATCCCCGCCGCAATCCGATCCACCGGCGTGCAGAAGACCAGCAGGTCGGAACGGGTGGCGGCGGCGGCCAGATCGCTGGTGGCGGTGTCGATCAGCCCCCGCTCCACCGCGGCCTCCAGCCGGCTGGCATCGCGGCCCACTCCCACGACCTCGCGGGCCAGCCCCCGCCGTCGCAGGCCGGCCGCCAGTGACCCGCCAATCAGGCCGACCCCAACCACGCTGACCACCCCCCAGGGAGTGGGCTCGGGTACGAGCGACTGTGTGTGCGACATGGGCCCCTTGTGTGCTGTTCAGCCGTGTCCGAGCGACTTCTCGAAGATCACCAGGTTGTCGCCCCGGTCGGGGTCCCAGCGAATTCCCACAATATCGTACATTCGCGCGATCGCGAGGTGCAGCATGGGACGGTGCTGGTTGTGACATTCGAAGCGGATCGACTCGTACCCCTGCTCCCCCGCCCAGCCGTGCACGGCGTCCATCAACTGCGACGCAATCCCCATCCGTCGAAACGGCGGGGTGACCCCGTAGAACCACGAGAAGAAGACGGTCGGCTTCAGTTCGAACCCCAGGTAAAACCCAATCGGCTCCCCCTGCTGGCTGCCGACCAGCATCAGCACGTTGCACCGCCCCTGGAACCGGCGGCGAAAAAACGCCACATCCCGCGAGGGGCGGAAAATCTGGTTGTACAGACCGGCGATCACCGGAATGTCATCCGGCCCGACAATGTCAATTTTGACTTCCGCCATCGCTCCGCCTGTGTCCGGCCCCGGGGGCCCTTAGGGTTTCAGGGTCGTCAGGTACTCGACCAGGTCCCGCAATTCGAACGGGGTCAGTTTGCCCGCCAGATCTTCCGGCATCGCCGATTTTGTGCGGGCCTGCTCTTCAATCTCGGGCTTGGGAACGCTCACCACCACCCCTTCGGCTGTCACCAGTGTCACCTGCCGATCGTCCTCTTGCCGCAGCACTCCCACAACCTGGCGCCCCGACGTGGTCAGCAGCAGCACCGCCTCGAAGCCTTTGGCGATGGTCTGGTTGGGCAGCACAATCGACTCGAGCAGTTCGCCCCGCGTCTTGTCGGCGGCAATCTTCGTCAACTCGGGGCCGACCTTGCCTCCCCGACCACGCACCACGTGGCACCGCAGGCAGGAAACCTCCGCCTTCTCAAAAAAGATCCGCTCGCCACGCCGGGCATCGCCCCCCTCCAGGGCGAGCCGCGACGATTTCAACGGATGGGTCTCGTCGGCGGCTGTGAAGCGAGCCAGCAGCGGCTGCAGTGATTCAGCCTCGCGGGCCCGCGCCGCCTCGCGCAGATCGAGCAGCACTCCGGCGGGCTCCCCTCCCTCCAGGCCGCGCTGCAACGCACCGGTCAGCAGGTCCAGGCCCTGCTCGCCCGAGAGTCGGCCCAGCACGCGGTAGGCCAGTTGGCGTTCGCCCTGCGTCCCCTCGTGCAGCGTCCGTTCCAGCGTGGCGGGCAGCAGCGTCGGATTCAATTCGGGAAGGTGCTCGAGCGCGGCCATTCGCACCTCGGGGACTGGGTCCCGCAACCAGGCCTCGGCTTGAGTCGAAAGCTTGCCTCCACGCAACCGGGCCGCTGCCCGCAGGGCCGCCCCGCGCAGTTCGCCTGGCTGGCCGGGGTCGTTGATCAAGGGGACGACCGCTTCGGCCAACTCGGCGATTTCGAGGCGGGCAATGGCGTCGAGCACCAGGGGACGCAACGGAGCGGGGCCTTGCAACAGCGTTTCGGCGTGACGGGTGAGCGCCTGGGCGGCTGGTTCACCCGGGCGCGGTGCGAGGGGCCGCCAGTCGCCCAAAACGGGGTCGCGCGGCCGAGGCTGCGTCCAGTCGGCAAGCAGTCGCAACGCCTGGGTGCGGAGAGGCAGGGGCAACTTGCTGTCAGCCGCCATGGCGGCCAGACGCCCCGCTCCCTCGTCGCCCCCCACCCGATAATTCGCCCCCAGCACGCGCCACAGGGTCGCCTCGGAATGCGTCGCCGCATCAACCTCCCGTCGCGCCAGGTCGGGCAGCTGATCGGGCAACGGCAGGTCGTAGATCGCCCGTGCCGCCTCGGCGACCAACCCCGGGTCGCTGTCCGCCAGGCCCAGGGCCACTTCCGGACGACGCAGCTTGCGGCAGGCCAGCAGCGCTGCCAGCCGTACGGCGGAGTGCGCGTCGGCCAACGGTATGCGCAGCCAGAGTGGATCGGGCAGGCCAGCCAGGCCTTCGACCAGCGCGTGCCTGAGGTAGACGTCGGCATTGTCGTTCGCACGCACCGCGGCGATCAGGGCCGACCCGACGCGGTCAGTCGCAGAGGGGTCAGTGGCGGCCAGTTTCGCCAGGGCCAGTCCCGCCTGGAAACGGACCCGCGGTTCCTCGTCGGCCAGGAGGGGCAAGACGGGAGCCAATGCTTCTCGCCATCCCCAATCCGCCAGTACGCGGGCCGCCTGCCCACGGAGTTCGGGATCACTGTCGGCCAGCAGACCGACCACCGAATCAAGGCTGGCTTTCCGCAGGGGACCGGTCAGTGGGCCGAACCGGCGTGCCTGGGTGCGCACCCTTTGCCCCAGGCACCACAGCGTGTGCAGTCGCGCGACCTGCTGCGGGGCGGGAGCCTGGAGGCGGGTGGCCAGCGACGTGGCCAGCACCGGCACCACCTGTTCCACTGGCCGCTCAGCCAGTTCGTACTGGGCTCGCAAGCGAACCTGGCGGCCCGGATGGGCCAGCAGTTCCAGCAACCGTGGCACAGGCAGCGCGGTGAAATCCTCGGCCAGGAGTCGGGCCATTTGGGCCCCCGCCTGTTGCTCGGCGGGGAGCGTGCTGGCGACCCGCAGCAGGCGTCCTTTGCCCGGACCATCCCAACCCTCGACCCAGTCTGACAGCCAGAGCGCTCCATCGGGGCCGAAGTCCACATCGGTGGCCAACACCCGCCACAGGAACTGGCGGTTCTCGGTCACTTCGTAACCAGCACCCCGGGGCTCGACTTTCACCACGCGAATGCCGCTGCCGGCGAACGCTCCGCGAAAGTCGCACAAAAAGAAG
>CAIUHT010000587.1 GCA_903898975.1 uncultured Planctomycetaceae bacterium | reverse complement strand
TTGCGGGCCTACGTGCACAAAACGCTCTGCGATCGCGAAAACATTTTGCAGGACCAGTTTGGATTGACGGAGACGGTGGTTTGGCGGAATGGCGAGGCCTGTGGCCTCCAGTTCTGCCTCTGTGGACCCCGTAGTATCAGGCTCGAGGCGATCTGGGTTGCGGACCGGAACCTCCTGTACTGCTACGATGCCCGCGGCGCACGTTTCCTGAAGGTCCAGTTGAGGTGGCGCGTTGCGCTCTCGGCCGCCTGAACCGGCCTTCGTCGTGCTGAGCCCGACCGTTTGGACTTGGACTTGGCTTCGAACCCCAATGGGTTGCTTCGCAACCCAATCCAGCAAGTAGCGAACCCGGCAGTCACCCGTTGACCGCCGGGTTCGTCTGCTTTCTACCCCCGCCCAAATCACCTGATCCCCCGCCGGCCTTGAAGCTGCTCCCCGAATTCCTCCTGCCTGATTGGGATTATTCACCAACGCCAGGAGCCAGACCGGCTAGTCGCGGAGTTGTCTCCCGCAGGCCCCCGGCCGTCCTCCGTCGGCACGCTGGCACCAGCCAGCTGACCCTGGCCGTTCGCCGGGCTGCTGACGCTGGCCGTACGCCTGCGGGGGGCGGCAAGGCTGCCCGACCAGGCGAACGTGGGGCGTCAGCCCCTCGGTGGAAGCGCCGCCAGCACACCCCCGAGTGGAAGGCCCGGCGAGGCCCCGTAGCCCGCAGTGGGCCCGAAGCCGCAGTGGGCCGCGAACCGCTGAATTGCCGGGGTGCCGGGGTGGTGGGCAAGTCGGTTGCGCTCGGCACGCTGACACCAGCCAGCTGACGCTGGCCGTTCGCCGGGCATTGACGCTGGCCGTCCGCCGGCGAGGGGCGGCAAGGCTGCCCGACCGGGCGTACGTGGGGCGTCAGCCCCTCTTTCCCCGGATTCCTGCGGTTTTTCCCCATTTCTTGACACACACAACTCACTCAAGTACACTACAAAACATATTCGGTACATTCCTGCATAATTTTATGAACAGTTCCTCGGCAATTTCCGATGACCTCTCTTGAAGTCACCGCACAAAATGGGTGTTGACAGAAACAAACGAACAGACTTTCCCCACACAATCCCCGCTTGAGCCTGTTTTTTCCTCCGTTCCCGCTGTGTTCTGGTCTACACCACCCCGGCCTGCCCCGTCTTCTTTGCCCTGTCTTCTTTGGCCCGCCTTCCCGACACCGCCGCTCTCTCCCCACCGGTCCCGTGAGCCCCATCCTCAGCCCCGCCTCCCGCCGCCAGTTGATCCAGCAGTTGGCCGGGTCCATCGGTCAGCTCGAAACCGCCGGCCAACTCGCCCGCCGGCTGCAGGGCCACTCCCCGCTGCTCTGCCAGCCAGCCTCCCCACGGGTCCCGACCGCTCCCCCGCCGCCCCCCCCTCCACAGCAACACTTTCCACAGCCCCCCCGGCCCCCCTGCCCCCGGCGGTCTCCTTCCTCTCCCCAGGTGCCGACCGCGACTCCAGCCCCCAGCACAAACCCGGCGTGGCCCCCCCCGCTCCTCCGCTGGCCAGCAATCCCCTCACGCGCCTCCCGGCTTCCCCGGTCTCCGCCAACTCGGCCCCTCATTCGGGATGCCTCCACGAATCTCCCTTCGCCCCCCTCCTGGGCCCCGCAGGCTGGCCCCGGGGTGGTCTCCTCGAAATCCAGTCGCTCGGCTGGGGGGCCGGTGGCCTGACCCTGGTCCTCGCCATCCTGCGAGAACTGATTCCCAACCACGCCCCCCTCGGCGAACTCTCACGCCACCACTCCCGTCCCACGACAGGCCCGGGGCGAACTTCCCGTCGTGCCAAAACTCGCGCGGCCACCTCCCGCCGAGGAACCAACTCCTCTCGAACCAACAGCCAGCTCCCGGCTGACCAACTCTCGGGCGATCACTCCCCAAACAGCCAGCCCGGGGACGGGCTCTGGGCGATGCCGACTCGAAAAACTTCCCTCGCCCCCCCCGCCACCTCTCCGGCCGGAGTGGTGCTGATTGACACCGACCATCAGTTGTACGCCCCGGCACTGGTCGCCTGGGGGCTCTCTCCCGAGAGCACCGTCGTGGTGCGCCCCCGCAATTCGGCCGATGCCCTGTGGGCTTGCGAACAGGCGCTCCGCAACCGGGGTGTCGCCGCAGTCTGGTGCCACAACACCCACTGGACTCCCCGCCACCTCCGCCGCCTGCACCTCGCCGCCCGCACCGG
>CAIUHT010000586.1 GCA_903898975.1 uncultured Planctomycetaceae bacterium | reverse complement strand
CGCGCAACCCGCAGGTCGACTGCGAACGATGTCTCTCTCAACAGCGCCGACCCAGCAGGCAAGACGGGTCGGCGCCTGGGAAGGGCCGCAGACCGAGCAGCGCGGAGGAAGCAGCGCGGCCCGGGCTGGGAGGAGCGAGAGAGCGGGGGACGAAGTCGCAGGTCGGGCCGGCGCCGGCACAGGGCTGGGGTGCGCCTGCAGCAGTGACCGGCCAGTTCGCCCAACGGGCGAAAGATCGACCCGTCCTAGCGCTGCAGGGTGGTTTTAAAGCGTTGGTTGTCCGGTCCCCAAACTTCGATCGACAGGGTCGCCTGACCGGCTGGGTTCCAGGGGGTGTCATCAAGCCCCGGGGAGGGAGCCCCCGCCCGGGGGACAATACGGAGGCGGTCGCCAACCACGAGGGTGACGGGGCCCGCCTGGTTGGCCCCGGGCGTCAGGTTGTCCGCCGCCGAGCCAGGCACAATCCCCCGCACCGCCATCCAGGGTTCGCCACTCGAGACATCGACCGGTTCCAGGCTGAGGCCCCACGGGGCGCCAATCAGCGTATCGAGCGAGCCTGTCAACCCGCCCTCGAGTTCCACGTCGTAGATCATGGTGACCTCGGTTGGGTAGAGTCGGACAATTTCAATCTTGGCGAGCGCCCCAGCCTCTTCGACAGCCTGTTCCAGATCATCCACAGATTTGATCTGCTTGCCATCGAAGCGGGAGATGGCATGCTGACCCTCCACCAGGCGATAGCGTCCACCGTCGCGAAACAGCCGGGCCGCCGGACCGTCCGGGGCGACCGCTTCCAATTCCACGCGGGGCTTCCCGGTGCGGGAACTGGGCTTGGGATTCACTCCCAGTCGCACGCGGGTGGCCGAACGGTCCTGGAGATCCTCCAGGACCAGGCCGTTGGCCGGTTTGAGCTGCTTCACTCGGGAGTCAAGCCGGGTGACAAGTCGCCCCGTCCGATTCAGAACGGCCTTCCAGGTGGTGGCCACGTTGGGTGAACCGGCGATCGCCTCGCACCACGCCCGGGTGTAGAGCCCCCCCTGTTCCTCGGTCGCCCACCCCTGGGCGTCATGACTCGAGGTCAGGTCGATCACTCCATTCGGAATCAGGAACAGGCTTCGTCCCACCGCCTCCGCCGCGGCGGCATCGGGGAGATCCGGCCAGTGCCGGTCGGAGGGCTGATGGCGGTTCCTGGGATCGGACAGCATCACCAGCAGTCGCGGCTTGAGCGCCTGCAACTGTTGCTGAAGGTATCCCCGCGAGATCCGTTCCCCGGTCTGGGAGACCAGGAACAGGGTTTCGAGAGTCTGTTGACTGCGCGTGGCGACGTAGCAGAAGACGGCGTCGCTCGTGCGGACATCCTGGCGAAGAGTCTTGAGCGCGTCCTCGACGCCCGACCGGCTGAGGGAGGTGCCCGAAACCTCCGTCAGGACCAGTTGTTGGGGGGCCACCACCCGTTGCAGGGTGGCCCGAACCAGTTCGAGATCTTTCTTGATCGAGGTTCCCACGTTGCGGGCCTCGGTGTCGCCGATCAGCAACGCGAATAACCGGGACTCCGCCTGG
>CAIUHT010000585.1 GCA_903898975.1 uncultured Planctomycetaceae bacterium | reverse complement strand
GGCGTCGAGAGGATTCTGTTCATCGCCCAGGGTGATCAGGTCGTTACCCGCCTGTGCGTCAAGGACGAGAGCAGACTGGGTGGTCAGTACGTGGAGGGCGTCATCGCCACCACCCGCCGAGACCGACACGGTGGCGGTGGCCCCACCGAGGGTGTTGCGGAGTGTCACCTGATCGGCTTGTGCGCCGAGTTCCAGCGACAGGCTTTCGACATCGTCATAGCCGAGGTGGATTCCTCCGGGGGCGATCCGGGTGAGGGAGAGGACCGGGAAATGGTCACTCCGCGAGGTGGTGGCAATGACAGAGCCGTCACTGGGACCGGGAGTGAAGCGGCTGCTGGATCCGGTGAGCCCCGGGGCGGTCGTCAGCTGGAAGCGGTTGAGATAGTGACTGATCTGGCCAGTGAGGCTTCCAGTGCTGGCGAAATCGACAGCGGCCCGATCGCCGCGAGTTTCGGCGAGCACGGCAACTGCGACGCGTGCGACCTGCTGCAGGAATTCGAACTGCTTTTCAAGGGTGTTGCGCACAGAAGTGAGCTGCGCGCGTTGCTGTTCGATCGAATCGGAGAGCGAGTTGAGCGAGGTCTGCAGGGTGGAACGTCGAGCTGCGAGCGCGGCCTGATCGGCAATCGCCACCAGGGCCAGGCGCTGGGCGGTCTCGAGGTTGGTGGCGGCGTCCAGGCTCGACCGTAACGCGCGCTGGTAGCGTTGGTCGCGGGAGTAATCGAGACGGATCGTGAACGTTTTGCTGAACCAGTAGCGAATGGTGATGGTGTATTCCGACTCAAGCTGGCGAGCCACCTGGGCCAAGCGATCGATGGCCGCGGTCTTGAGCACCGCCAGAGACGCGACGACCTCCGAGTTCCGGTTGACGATGGCGTCGATCCGTTCCGAGTCGGCGGTGAGGGCCGCCAGCTGGGCCAGTAACTGGGACTCAAGGGCGAGCTTGTCAAACAGGGCTGTCGAGTCGTTCAGCCAGGCGACGTTGTCGAGGAAGCTGGCCTTGAGTGTTTCGAACTCGAATGGGGCGTCGAGGAATTCCCGGGCCGTGGAGAGTTCGAGTAGGCCGCGAGACACGTCGGCAAATTCGGCAAGTGCGGGCGACTGATGGAATGAGAGCGTGCGGGCGATCGACTGGGCCCGGCGATAGGCGTCGGCCACCTGCTGGAACCCGGCGTCGTCGAAGAGTTGCGCGGCGTCGGTCCATCCGGGTTGGGGGAGTTCCAGGAAGGCCTGGGCCGACTGGAAGGCCGACGTGGGGGGGATGGACTGCCAGAATGATTGGACGGAGGAGAGGGAATTGAGCGAGGCCGGCAAGGCCAGGCTGGGGAGTCGGTCGAGTCGGAATGGTCTCAGGGAGGAGTCCCAACGGTTCGCGGGACTGTCGGGACGCTGCAGTTCGTCGCGGAGCGAGTTGAGGCGGCTCGTGAGCTGATCGATGGGGGTGTCAACGCCGTCGACGACGGTCGCGAGGGACTGGGAACTGGCCAGTGCCGAATCAAACAGGGCGAGCGTGATGGCCGCGGCGGCGTCAATCTCGGCCGCGATTCGGCCGCGCGCCGCCTGGATGGTGGGATCGGTGTCGATCAGGGCGCGGGTGGCCTGGGTGGCGGAGGTTGCGGAGGCGTCGAGAAGGAGCTGTTCGAGGACGGAGTCGTCGAGACTGTAGGCCGTGTCCGCGGAGTCAGTGAAGAACGCATGGAGGGGTGTCCTTGCGCCCGCGCGGTCAAGGCGCTGGGCGGCAAGCTGCCGCTGCAGCGACTCGGAGAGGTCTTTCAGGTCCTGCACCGCCTGGACATCCGCCGCGAACGCCGCGGGGACGGCAATGGTGTAATTCCTGACGGGCAGGAGCACGTCAATGGCGGTGGGAACTCCGGCGGAGTCGATGAATCCATAGAAACCACGCTCATTGGCCGGGTCGCCCCAGAAGCGGACGCTGAGGGGGAGCGTGAGGGTGTTGGCCTGGGGGTCGTAGCCCTGGAGGATCGCGTCGGCGATGGGTTTCTGCCGGGCGTCGTCGGCGAAACTGACCCTGAACGCCTGGTAACCGGGGTGATTGGCCTCGAGGTAGCGGACCACCTCGGGTGTGACCTGGTCGATCCAGGCCTGGAACCGGTCGGGGCCATGGATCGCCTGATTGATGGCGGCCGAGGCGCTGGCCATGAGGTCGGCATCGGCGCGGGCGACGTCGCGTTCGGTTTGGAGGAACTGTTCGGAGGCAGTGAGGTAGGCCTCCAGCGACTCCTGGAGGGAGTCACCGAGGATCCGGCGCTGGTTGGCCACCAGCGCGGACACCGCGTCAAGGAACGCGGCGCGGTTCGCCAGCAGGGAGGTGCTGAGCGACTGGCCAAGCCCTTGCGCAGCCTGGATGGCCACCTGCTGGAGGCTGGCGGGGTTGGCGCGGGCGGCCTGGCTGGCGTGGGCCACGGCGTTCGCCCGGAGTTTCGAGCCAATCTGCCGATTCTCTTCGGGATCGGCGATGGTCAGCCCCAGCGCGCTGGTGAGGCGACTGAGCGTTGCCTGTTCGAAGGTCTGCTGGACAGTGTTGCGGGCCAGCTGGATGTTGGCCGCGGATTCCTCGCTGGTGTTGTCCACGACCACGCTGTCGGAACCGGCCTCGCCAAGCACAAAGAGATCGCCATTGATCCGGCCGACCAGCCCGGCCCCCAACTGGAACCGGTCATTGCCGTCGCCACCGCGGAGGAATGTCTGTCCGGCGCTGGCGAGCACCTGGAACGAGTCGGCGAGCGGTCCCCCCTGGACAAAGATCTGCCCGGTGAACAGGTTGTTGTCGATCGTGAGCGAACTGGACTCGTTCGGAGCCAGCTGGAGGTTCGCCTCGTCGAGATTGGAGAAGTACACCAGGGGGGTGGTCCCCGCGGCATGGAGTCGATTCCAGTGCTCGGTGGTTCCCAGCTGGACCTCTCTCACGTACCCGGACTGGACCCGCAGCGGAGCGGGGGCCGCGGTGGTCAACCGGACTCCGACCAGGTCGAGCAGCGGGGTCCCGTCCCGGAAAATCTCGCGGTGTCGCGGGACGAAGGCGAGCGACTGTCCCTGGGCATTGGTGATTTCGGCGATGCGGTACAGCAGGTCGGCGTCGGTCACGTGGACCTGGCCGGGGACCAGTTCGTCGAGGGCGTGCTGCACGGCGAGATAATCAGCCGTGCAGGGGAGCGACCGCGTGGTCTGTCCGTTGAGCCGGAGCGTGAATGTTCCCGCCGTGGCCCGCGGGTTGCGCAGCGACTGCAGCTCACCCACGCCCTCACCGCCTTGTGCCAGGGTGGTGGCAGGCGGGATCGCGGCGTTGAAGGCCGGGTCGCCAACGAGGACCAGGTCATCGACGTTCCCGAGGGACGAATCGAAGGCGAAGATCCAGTTCCCGGTGCGGCTGGGATCGGGATGGGGCGTGGTGATGTAGGAGGCGGTGAAACCAGTCCCGTGGAGGAGGGCATCGAGCTGCCGACGGACGGGAACGAGATTCCCGCGGGCATCGATGAATTCCTGGAGCGCGGCATAGGAAACTCCCGCGGGGATGGTGACGGTTTCGGTGGCCGACCCGGAGAGAGATTGCAACCGATCGACCAGACCCGGGTCGGAGTAGCGGTCGTTGAACTGGATCTGGCTGCGCAGCGCATCGTCGACGACGGTCCGGACCTCGTCAGCGGACTGCGGGGCCAGTGAAGTGATCTGCGCGATGAGGTCGGTGAGTGGGGCGTTCGACAGGGGGGGATAGATCACCCGGCCACTGTCGGTGAGCAGCTTCTTGCGTTGCAGCTCGTGATCATCGAGGATCAGCCGGCCGGGGACGGGATTCCCGGGGGCGGGATTGTTAAAGACAACGGTGTCGATCAGCCCTTCCGGATCCTTGACGAGCACGGGATTCCGCAGGCGTTCGAGTGCCCGGGTCTCGGGGACCAGGCGTGTCTCGGTCTGGGCGGGAATGGTCACCTCGAAACTGACGACGCGGTTGACCGGTTGGGTCAGTCCGATCGCCTGGCCGGAGGCCACGGTCGCGAAGCCCGCCTCCTGGCCCCCGGGAACGGAGGCGTAGTCGGTCCGGCGCCGGGTGGGATAGGAGAGTTCGAAGCTTCGTTGCGGGCCTCCGAACTCCACCCTGTCACTCCCGGTCCCGGTGTTGACAATCAGGTCGGCGACCGGCCCCAGGTCGACGCCATAGATGTAGACGCGGTCATCCCCGGATCCCGTGATGACCTGGACCCGCTCGACATTCAACAGCTCTTCGAGCTTGACGCCAGCGCCATAGACTCGCTGAACCGTCGCCCCCGCCACCTCCTCGGTGAAGACATGGAAGGTGTCGCTGAGGGGGGTCCCGACAATGGCGACCGAATCGACGCCAGCCCCGCCATCGATG
>CAIUHT010000584.1 GCA_903898975.1 uncultured Planctomycetaceae bacterium | reverse complement strand
GCGGTTGGTGAACTCGGCCATCCCCAGGCCGGTCGCGTTGCCGTGGGTCGCTTCAGTCAGGCCGCGCACAAAGATCGTCCGGCACGAAACCGAGTCTTTGTCGGTCGCCTTGTGGTCGTTGTATTTCCGCCCGACGACATTGGTGTCCATCCCGGTCCCCGAAATGTTCTTGCCAATCTCGTCAACAATCAGCAGGTGCACGCGCTGGAAGGGGAGCCGGGGGAGCCATTGGCGGGCCAGTTGCAGCAGTTCGCGTTCGCGGTCGAGGAATTCGTGCGGGGCGACCCCGGCGATCAGGGCGGTTTCATCGAAGGCGTTTTCGATAATGCCCACGCCGCACAGCACCTTGCAGCGGGTCAGCACGCTCTGGGCGACGGCGTTCACAATCTCGAGCCAGCTATGGTCGAGGATGGCGCGGTGGTAGATCTTGGCGCCGTTGTGCTTCCCCAGGCCGATCAGCATCATCTTGTGCAGGCCGCTCTCGATCTCGCCCACGAAGTTGGTGTGGGGCTTGATGCGGCCGGCGACGACGACGTGGTCGGCCCCGTGGGCGTGCCGGTCGAAGTGGACCGGAATCCCCTGCGGTGTCTGGTCGACAATCACCGTCTCCATCGACGAGCGGATGGGGCAACCCATGCTCTGCTCGGTGATCCCGTAGCCCGCGACGATCGCCTGTTGTCCCTCGGCGGTCCCCCCGCCATGACTCCCCATGGCGGGGACAATGAACGGGCTGGCCCCCAGGCGCTGGAAGTACTCGACCAGCGCGCGGGTGATGGTGGCGATGTTGGTGATTCCCCGGCTGCCCACCGTGATGGCGACCGTCTGCCCGGGGCGGACCTGGCGGTCGAGATTCAGCCGGGCGAGTTGGCGGTGCACCTCGCCGGGCACATCGTCCAGGCGGGGGCTGTCGAACTTCTGCCGCAGGCGGAACATGTGGGGGAACTGCATGGGACGGATCGCGCGAGAGGAGAGGCCGGGGGGCAACCGACGCGGTGGGTGGGGAAACGGGTGGGGCGTGCGGAGGCGGGACCGGGGCGGAATGGGGGAACCACGCGGGGCCGGGTCAGCCAACCCCTGGCGGTGACTATATCGAAGACCGCAGCGCCGTTCACCGGGTCAAGGTGGTGAGAAACGGAACTGGCCGCACAGGCCTGGCGCAACGCAGCCACACCACACCAGATCGCACCGCGCAGCTACACCGCAGCGCACCGCCCCATCGCACCGCGTAGCCGCAGGCAGGCACCGCAACGGACGTACTCCGCGGCCAACACTCCGCACGCTCGCATCCAGCGGTGCGACCGGTCAATCCAACCTGAACCATGTTGCCGCATCGCTTGCCCAAAGGATTCCGCCAGAGCACCCCGTGCCGCTGCGGCAGGACGAACGTCTCAACCGGTGCGGGACGGGTATGCGAACAGCCCCTACGGGGATTCGACGGCAGTGCCGCGATTCCTGTGGCTGGGCTTGATCAGTTGGGCTTGATGAGCTGGGCTCGGGTGCAGTGCGCGCTGGCTTCGCGCGGGTTACTTCGCTTCGAGCGAGGCCCAGTCGACCAGTTCGATGGCGGGGCGGAGGATCTTGGCGAAGCCGGCGCGTTGGATGGTGCGGATTCCCTTGCCGCCACGCGAGGTGAGTTCGTACTTCTGCTGTCCGAACACCATCTCTTTCCCGCCGGTCGATTCGACCCGCAGGCAGTCGCTGGGGCGGGAGAGCAGCGCGGCTCCCAGCACGGTGTCGTCGGCGGCGATCCGCATGCCGCGGGCCCCTTTGCCTGGTCCCGACAAGACCGGCACTTCCTCAATGTCGAAGTGCAGCACGCGGGCCTGGGCCGAGGCCAGGAACATCGACGTCGCCTCGCGCTGCAGTTCGACAAACACCACGCGGTCGCCCGGGGCGAGCCGGCAGAACTTGCGCCCGGCGCGGGTCGAGCCAGCCCGGAACGGCTGCAGGGGAAGCCGCATGACCTGCCCCTTCGCCGTCGCCACAATCAGGTACGGACCGGGCTGTTCCTGCCCCTTGACCTTCTGATCGGCGGGGGTGAAGCGGGGGTCGGTGGAGAGGGCGCTGATGATGGCGGCACCATCCCCCAGCTTGAAGTTCTTCGAGACCGGTTCGCCATACCCTGACGACACCGGGACGGTGTCGATCCGGGTGGTGTAGGCGAACCCTTCGCTCGAAAAGAACACCACCTGGTCGAGGGTGCTGCCCGGGACGACGGCGAGCACGTCGTCTCCCTCGCGGACGCGGGTGCTCTCGACGCTGGCCAGCCGGCCGACCCGCTTGACCCACCCCTCGCGCGAGAGCACGACGTTGGTGTTCTCCTTGACGATGTACGCCTCGGGGTTGAAGTCGGCGACCTCTTCGGACGAGCCGAGGGAGGTGCGGCGCTTGTCGCCAAACCTGTCACGCAGTTCGGTCAGCTCGGTCTCGACCACCTTCCACAGCCGGCGGGTGGAAGCGAGGATCGCCTCCAGTTCGGCGGCGGCCTTCTTCTTCTCGCGCAGTTCCCCCAGGATGTCGTCGATCTCGAGCTGCGAGATCTTGTAGAGCATCATTTCGAGGATGGCGTTGGTCTGCTCGGCGTCGAGGGCGAAGGCGGCCATCAGCTTGGTGGCGGCGTCGGCCTTCCCCGTGCTGTTGCGGATGATCTTGAGCGCGCGGTCGAGCCCGTCGAAGATCAGCTGGAAGCCCCGCAGCAGGTGAATCCGCTTCTGCAGCTGCTTGAGCTGGAACGTGAACCGCTGCTTGACGGTGGTGAAGCGAAAGTCGAGAAACGCCAGCAGCATGTCGGCGAGGCTCATCCGCTGCGGGGTCAGCCCACCGTGCTCGTCGGGGACCAGCGCGAGCGCGTTGTAAGAAAAGTTCTGCTCCAGCGCGGTGTGCTTGTAGAGGTAAGCCATCACCACGTTCGGGTCGGACCCGGGCCGCAGCTTGAGCAGGATCTTCAGCTCGTGGTCCTTGTCTGAGAGATCGGCACAGTCGAGCAGCTGGGGCAGCTTGCGGTTGGCGACAATATCGCCAATCGCCTGCAGCAGGGGGCCGCTTTCGACGCCGTAGGGAATCGAGGTGATGACCACGCGGTCGGGGACCTCGCGGCGTTTTTCCCGGTCGAGTTCCCACTCGCCCCGCACCTTGATCGAGCCCCGCCCCTCTTCGTACATGGTGCGGAGTTCCTTCCGCTCGGTGACGATGCGGCCCCCCAGCGGGAAGTCGGGCCCGCGGACGTGCTTCATGAGCTGGGCCACCGTGAGGGTCCGGTCGCCAACCAGCGCGATGCAGGCGTCGATCACCTCGGTCAGGTTGTGCGGGGGAATGCTGGTCGCCATTCCCACCGCGATTCCCTGCGCGCCGTTCACCAGCAGGTTGGGGTAGCGGGCGGGCAGCACCACCGGCTCTTCCCGCTGCTGGTCGTACGTGGGGCGGAACGGGACCGTGTCGAACTTCAACTCGGTCATCAGCTCGCAGGCGAGGGCGGTGAGCCGGGCCTCGGTGTACCGGGCGGCAGCCGGGGGGAGCCCCATCACCGAGCCAAAGTTCCCCCAGCCATCGACCAGCGGGTACCGCAGCGAGAAGCCCTGGGCCATGCGGGCGAGCGCCTCGTAGGTCGCCGCTTCGCCGTGCGGGTGGAAGTTGCCGACCGTCTCGCCATAGATCTTCATCGACTTCGCATAGCGGGCGTCGAAGAGCAGCCGCAGGGAGTCGAACATGGTGAACAGCAGCCGCCGCTGCACCGGCTTGAGGCCGTCGCGGATGTCGGGCAGGGCCCGGGACATGATGACCGAGACGGCGTAATTGAGATACCGCCGCCGGCTTTCCTGGCTGATCGAAACGTATCTCAGCCGGTCCCCTTCGTCGGGAGCCGCGGCCCCCGCCCCCGTCCCTTCTGCCTTGTCCACCATGACTGTCGCTTCACCTCCCTAGGAGGTGGCAGACTGTAACGATTGTGCCGGGGGGTCTCAAGCGGGGGTTGGTGACGGGCGTGGGGGTTCTGGCGGTCGCGCCCGGCGGAGTTCGGTTCGTAACGGCTGTGTCGGCGGACCAATCGGCAAAACGGTCGTGAGGGGCATTTCAGGCCTTCCGGGACTGATTGTCACGCCGGGAGAAGGCCGAATTTCAGTTGTGTCCGGGCCGGGAATGCCCGTACCCGAGGACGCATTTCGCGGCTGTGGCACTGTGCCCGAGGCCGCCTTCATCCAGGAGGGAAACCGCCATGCTCCGTCCCGTCGTGTCCGCCCTGCTGTTGGGCGTCGCGTTGACGGCTGTCGCCGCTTCGAGCGCGCAGGCCCAGGACTACACCCCGGTCTCGGCCCCGGCCATCCAGGCGCCGCTGTACCCCAGCCCCCGGCCCGACATTCCGGCCGAGGTGGGCTGGACGGTGATCAGCAACCAGGCGCTCGCGCCGCACGAGATGCTCTACTCGCACTCGTACCGGGCGATCTACCCCCCGTACTACTACAAGAACCTGCACGGGCTCTCCTGCCTGCCGTTCTTCCCCAAGCCCGCGCTGCTGGGGACGGAAGTCCGGGTGAAATACCACAGCCACTACAAGTTCGGCGCCGGGCTCCCCTACCTGCCCGCCAAGAACCACTACCACAACAACCAGGTCCACACCTGGTACGGCCGCTCTGGCTGGAACCACTAACCTCGGCCCTTTTCCTCTCAGGATGAGACTGATGATCAAAACGCTCCTCCGCTACCGCACGCTGGCGCTGGCGATCAGCCTGGTCGTGTCGGTCACCGGTGCCCGGGCTGCTCGGGCCGACCAGGTGCAACTGGTCGATTGCCGGTCCGATGTCCCGGCCATGGCCGGCGTCTCGGGACCGGGTGTCGCCGGTCAGAATGGCATTGTGTATTACGACGGCACCCTCGGCCTGAACGGCGGCTGCTCGACCTGCCAGGGTCGGTCGGGACGCCGGGTGCCGAACTCGGCGATTGGCCCCTACGCCAACGGCAGCCAGTCGGGTTGCTGGAACGGGCTGTGCGACGGCCACGGTGGCCGGGCCGCCCGGCGGGGATATGCCCCCGCTGGTGGCTATGGCACTGATGGCAACTACGGCACCTACGGCGGTTACGCCGGTGGTCGCCGGGCTGGTCGTCGGGGTGGCTGCCCGACCTGCGACGGCTACGTCGATGGTCTGTACGCCCAGGCGCGGGGTGGTCGCGGTGGCGACTGCAACCAGTGCCAGGGTGGGAACGGCTGCCACAACGGCCGGGGTGGCTGCCACCAGGGAGGCCCGCTGCGGCGGTGCCTGGCGGGTGGGTGCTACCGGCCTGTCGATGGCTTCTACCAGGATCCGCGTGATTCGCAGGTCTGGGCGGCGACCGGCTTCAACGTGCCGGTGACCGTGCCCCTCGCGCCGGTGGTGAAGTACCAGTACAACTACGGATGGGGGATTCCCTCCAGCCGGTTGACGCAGGTGGGGAACCGCTACACGCAGTACTACCCCCAGCCGTTCTTCACGCAGAACGGGGGCCGGATCCCCAGCGGCGCGCCGACGGTCTACCAGCCGACCGACACGACGCAGCAGGGCTTCTATTACTCGCACGTCCCGTCGTGGCAGCCGCTGCGGCGGATCAACAGTGTGAACTACTACAGCGGGTGGTAACCCCACCCGCACCGCGGGAGCAACACCACGCGTCTCGCGTGCGACGGCCGGGAGGCCGAGATCGG
>CAIUHT010000583.1 GCA_903898975.1 uncultured Planctomycetaceae bacterium | reverse complement strand
CGAGTGGCGGCTTAAGCACATGATTCTCAGCCATCATGGAACTTACGAGTTTGGCAGCCCGAAACTCCCCATGACCCCCGAGGCGATCGCGCTGCACTGCATCGACAATCTCGACGCCAAGGTCCACGAGTTCCACCGCGAGATCACCGAAGACCCCGGGCAGGGCTCGGGCTTCACCCCCTACCACGCCCGGCTGGACCGCAAACTGTTCAAGGGGCTCAAGGAGGGAGGCCCGACTGGGGGAGGCAGCACTGCCGGCTGAGGGCCGGTCCTGATTGCGAGGGTCCTGGTTTCCATGGGTCGCGTTGGCCTCAGGGTCGGGGCACACAGTCGGACGGCATCGTCGGGCGAGGCTGTCGCGGCAGCTGGTCACTCGTGCCCGATCTGCCCCTCGCAAGAACACAACGGTGTCTGCCGATGCGTTTTTGCGGGGGGCGTTTTCGCTCACTAAACCCCCGTCAGGCTTGATGTTACCGCCACAATCCGGAGGTCGCTGACCCGGCTGGGCCCCTGGGGCAAGGGTTGTGCTTTTCCCACTTTCGGAAACTCGTTACAGTCGGCGGTTCATGCGGGGATAAATCGCTGAAAGCTCCCGGGGCCACTGGCCTTCGGTGCTGGCGAAGGCCCCGGGCCGTAGCCACTTGGAACCCATGGCTGGACCAGCGAACTCGGAACGGAAAGTGGTGATCACCGGAATGGGGGTGGTCAGCCCGATTGGATTGGGGCTCGACGATTTTTCGGCGAGCGTGCGGGAGGGCCGCAGTGGCATCCGCGCCATCACCACCCTCCCGGCAGTCCCTGTTCCCGGGGTCATTGGGGGGGAGGTCGCCGACTTCAACCCCTCGATCTTCGCCCGCACCCGCGAGCAGAAAAAGGCGATCCGGGTGATGTGCCGCGAAATCCAGTTCGGATACGCCGCGGCAATCCTGGCGCTGGACCATGGGGGCATTAAAGAGGGGGCGGTGGCCCCGGAGCGGTTGGGGGTCGAGTTCGGCGCCAACCTGATGTTCAGCACCCCGGAAGATCTGGCCGAGGGCTGTTTTGCCTCGATGCGTGACGGGGACCCTGACTTCCACCACGAAATGTGGGCGGAATCGGGCATGCCCAAGCTGTTTCCACTCTGGCTGCTGAAGTACCTCCCCAACATGCCGGCGTGCCATATCGGCATCACGGCCGATGCCCGGGGACCGAACAACTCGATCACCATCGACGAAGCGTCGTTCAACCTGGTGATTGGCGAGGCACTGCGGGTGATTGCCCGTGGGCACGCCGATGTGATGATCACCGGCGCAACGGGGACCCGACTGCATCCGCTGAAGAGTATTCACGCCCGCCTGTGGGACCCCCTGGCCAGCGGATTTGCGCGTCCGGAAGAGGCCTCGCGACCGTTTGACGCCCGTCGCAATGGGCAGGTGGTCTCGGAGGCGGCCGGGGTGATGATTCTCGAAAACGCCGACCACGCGGTTCGGCGCGGTGCCACCATCTATGGAACCGTGCTGGGGGCGGGGTCTTCGTGCGTGAGTCCCCAGGGAGTTCCCGACATTCAAGCCGCTCTGACTCTGGCGATGCGGGCCGCTCTCCGGGACGCCGGGCTGACTCCAGCCGATATCGGGCATATCAACGCCCACGGGCTGTCCGACCCCCAGGTCGATCTGGCCGAGGCGCGGGCCATTCACGCCGTGTTCGGCGATCTCGGAGGCAAGGTCCCGGTGTTCGCTCCCAAGAGCCTGCTGGGCAATTCAGCGGCGGGCTCGGGGGCGGTGGAACTGCTGGCGTCGCTTGTGGGGCTGCAGCATGGCTTCATCCCGGCGACTCTGAATCAGACCGATCCCGACAGCCGCTGCGGGTTGAATGTGGTCCGCGAGCCGCTGGCACCGAAAAACAGCCGGTTCTTGAAGATCAACGTGACCCGGCTGGCGCAGGCAAGCGCCGTGGTGGTGGAGGGAATCTCCGCCGCCTGAACTATCAGCCGGTTGGCGTGCCCCCAGCATCGATCCAGCACCACCCTGGCAGCTTGCGAAAAAACTGCGGCCCGGCGACCACCGGGACGCGGGCATGCGTCAGCCAGTTCCAAGTGTTCGCGGGCCCGTCAGCATGGGGATTTGGGTCGATGTCAGACCCGCACCCCTCCGGGCTCGGCCCACGACTTGTTAAGGTGGGTTACTGCGGCTGACCCACAGTCGCGCACAACACACACCGGCTGGGTTCCAGTCACTCGACGACTGGGCACCCGGCGGACCAGTTGACCGCGGAGAGCCCCCGCGGCCGACCTGGCACCCGGTCAAAAGGGTGGTTGGCCAACTGGTGTTTGGCCACACGATGGATTGTGCAGACGATGGCCCGAACCGCAGGTTGGGGTGGGATTGTGCAGGAGCGGTCGGACACCCGACACGCCCTGACGCGTTGTTTTTGCCGTGATCCGAGACGCCACAGCGATGAGACATCCAGCCGATCTTCTGGTGTTTCCTGACCGACACAAATCTCCGCAAGAGAGTCAGCGGCCTGCGAAGGCTCGCTTCCGCCCCAGCGATGCCTCCCGCGTCGCGTCCCTGGGTTGGCTGGCCTCCTGGGCCATCTTCGCCTGGCTGGCGATCGAGTTGACGGGTGCCCCGGCGTGGGCGGTTCCCCCGGCGGAACCGCAGGTGGCCCCTGCCTCGGCCGAGGCGGCCCAGTCGGTCTCCCGCCTCAGTGTCCCGCCCGGCTACGAGGTCCGCCTGTGGGCTGCCGAGCCCCGGGTGGCCAACCCGGTCGCCTTCTGCCTCGACCACCTGGGCCGTGTCTACGTCGCCGAGACGTTCCGACAACTGAAGGGGGTCGAAGACAACCGCGATCATCCCGACTGGGTCGATGAAGATCTCGCGGCACGCACCGTCGATGACCGACTGGAATTCTTCCGCCGGCACCTGGGCGAACGGCTGGCGACCTACGAAGTCGAACAAGACCGCATCCGCCTGCTCGAAGACACCGACGGGGATGGCGTCGCCGACAGCGATCGGGTGTTCGCCGACGGTTTCCGCTCGGCGGTCGAGGGGACCGGCGCGGGGGTGCTGGCGCACAATGGGTCGGTCTATTACACGAACATTCCGCATCTCTGGCGGCTCAGGGACCTGACGGGCGACGGGCAGGCGGACCGCCGCGAGAGCCTGCACTCGGGCTACGGGGTCCGGGTCGCCTTTCGCGGTCACGATCTGCACGGCCTGTGCCTGGGCCCCGATGGCCGCCTGTACTTCAGCATTGGCGACCGCGGGCTGAATGTGCAGACCCACGAGCAGCGTCGCCTGGTCTATCCCGACCAGGGGGCGGTGCTGCGGTGTGAACTCGACGGGAGCGATCTCGAGGTGGTGCATGCCGGCCTGCGCAACCCGCAGGAACTGGCCTTCGACGACCTGGGGAACCTGTTCACCGGCGACAACAACTCAGACAGTGGAGACAAGGCCCGCTGGGTCGCCGTCGTGCCCGGGGCCGACAGTGGCTGGCGGATGAACTTCCAGTATCTGCCCGACCGCGGTCCGTGGAATCGCGAGAAACTCTGGCACCCAGCTCACGAAGGGCAGCCCGCCTGGATTCTCCCGCCAATCACCAACCTCGCCGACGGTCCTTCGGGGCTGGCCTATGCCCCCGGGGTGGGCTTTGGCCCGGAAACGACCGGGCGGTTCTTTTTGTGCGACTTTCG
>CAIUHT010000582.1 GCA_903898975.1 uncultured Planctomycetaceae bacterium | reverse complement strand
GTAGCGGCCCGGGCAGTTGAGGTCTGCGCCGGTTGTGGAGCGGAACCCCCCGTCGGCAAACACTCCTTTTCCCAATGACTTACCGGGGTTTGCGGCCAGGCGGAATGGGAGCGGGCTCAGCCACGGTGCGGGCTGGGCGGCAGTCCGAACAGCGGGGCCAGGGCGTACCCGGCGGGGAATGCGTCGACGCACGATCTCCATGCGCGGGAGATTCCGCAGCGGGACCCCGTCGCAGCGCTGTGCCGCGACGGGGCAGGCGGGCAAGTCGCCGGGCGAAGCGGGAGAGGCGTGTGGCGGGGTGAGGAGTGGGACTGTGGGGGCCGAGTGGTGGCCCCGAGTGGAGAGGGAGGAAGAGTGTGCGGTACACTTCAGCAAATGGGGAGGGGCTTTGTGGCCTCTCCCCGGAGAGGGCCGCCAGGCATTCGAGGCCGAGACGAGGGAGAAGCATGACACAGCCGCTGGATCATCCGCAGGACGCCAACCAGGAGGTGCGGATTGCCCACACCGACCTCCGGACCTTGCTGGTCAAGATCTACGTGCGACTGGGGATGTTCCAGGCCGAGGCCCAGATCGCCGCCGACCGCCAGGTCGAAGCCGACCTGCGGGGCCTGCGGTCGCATGGCAGCCGGGCGGCGATTCGCCACGCCCAGGCGATGGACGTGGGAGATGTGGACCCCCGGGGCCAGACCTTGACGCAGGTGCAGACCCCGGCGGTCGCGGTGCTGGACGGGGGACGGAACCTGGGGCACGTCGCCGCGACCAAGGCCATCAAGCTGGCGATGGAGATGGCCCGAGGGGTGGGGACCGGCACCGTGGCGGTGCGGAACAGCCATCACCTCGGGGCGGCGTCGGTCTACACGCTGCTGGCGGCCCGCGAGGGGCTGATCGCGTATTGTGCGACCAACACCGGCCGGGCGAGTGTCGCCGCCCATGGCAGCAAGCAGGCCGCCACGGCGAACAACGCCTTCTCGTGGGCGGCCCCGACGCGGACAGGCATTCCCTTCTGCCTCGACATGTCGTGCGCCTCGACCAGCTGGAGCAAGGTCGAATCGCTGCGGATCTACGGGGGGTTGCTCCCCGGGGAGTGGGCGCTCGACGGGGCGGGCAACCCGACCAACGACCCCCAGCAGGCCAAGGTGCTGCTGCCAGCCGCCGGGCCCCGCGGGTTTGGCCTGGCCTGGCAATGCTCGCTGCTGGCGGGCCCGCTGGTGGGGGGGAAGATGCCCATTCAGAAAACCCGCCGGGCGCATGCCGAAGACAGCGAGCACTTTTTCTACTGCCTCGACGTCTCCCGGTTCGGACACATCGAGCACTTCTATAATCAACTGGACGACGCGGCCCGGCAGGTGCGGGAGTTGACTCCCGAGCGGCCCGACCAGCCAGTCTGTCTCCCGGGCGACATCGAGCATCGCCGGGCCGAAGCGTGGAGCCGCGACGGCATTCCCCTGCATCGCGGACACGTGACCGCCCTCGAAGAGTTGGCCGACCGGTACAAGATTCCCGTTCCCTGGCGGACCTCGGCTGGGGCGGGCTGAGCCCCTGCAAGATCCTTGGCGCGGCATGCCCCCACCTGAACCACCGGCTTCCCCCGACGCCGCTTCGCCCCCCCCGCCCCCCAGGCGGCGCGGACCGCGTCCGGCCGCCCCGGCCAGTGTGCAGCCCCTGGCTCAAGCCCCTTCCGAAACAGCTGCCGCAGCGCCTGCCGCAGCGCCTGCCGAAGCCACACCGGACGAGCCTGTGAGGACAGCCTCCACATCCCGCCTGGCCGGGTCCGCACCATCGCCGCCCCTTGCCGCTGAGGCGAATGAGTCGGGCGCCGATCACCCTGGCGCCGAAGAGCCTGTCGCAACGGCCGCAGGGCCGGGTGCCGTCGGACCAGAACCGTCGGAAACAACCCCGTCGGAAACAACCCCGTCGGAAACGCCCTCTTCGGAAACGCCCGGTTCCGAGACCGGCCCGACCGGGCCCGATGCGGCGGCCGCTTCTGTGCAGGAGGCGGCCCGACGGAGGAAGGGGAAGAGCGTCAGTCTCCCGGCGAAGAAGGTGCGGAAATTCCCCACCTCGCCGGGCGTGTACCTGATGAAAG
Organism: uncultured Planctomycetaceae bacterium; assembly: GCA_903898975.1. Lineage (GTDB taxonomy): Bacteria > Planctomycetota > Planctomycetia > Planctomycetales > Planctomycetaceae > UBA10511. Next base: position 35 of record CAIUHT010000582.1, on the reverse strand, counting down.
ACGCTGCCGGGCGGGTGCTGTACGTCGGCAAGGCG
>CAIUHT010000581.1 GCA_903898975.1 uncultured Planctomycetaceae bacterium | reverse complement strand
TGGTCCACCAGGACCGGCCCGTACGCCCCTTCGCCCGGCGCGACTCGACGGGAAGTGACCTCCGCCAGTGCGACTTCGATTCCCTTCGCTCCTCTCCAAAAACCTCCCCGCAAAGATCGATTGCCGGGTTTCACTCAAGCGGTCACACGCCCCTCCACGCTCAAGACTCCTCCTCCAACCCGCTATACTCCCCGTGGTTCTTCTTCGCTCACCGCGCCACTTCGGCGAATCGGTCGAGACTCCCCTGAGTTCGCGATATGACCCAGTCGTCTCCCACTCCGGCTGCCCCCCGCCCCCATCGTCGCCACCTCTGGGGCATCCTCGCCGCCACCGCCGTGCTGACTGGGTTCCTCATCCTCCGCCGACCACGGCAGGAACCCAACCCCGTCACCCCGCCCCCCACGCTCTCGTTCACCACCGAAGAACTCCGGCTGCTCTACGCCGACCGCAACGCCGCCATCGGTGAAATCGAAGGGGCTCTCGGAGCGGGGAACCTGACTGCCGCCCTCGGCCTGCTCGAAGAGATCGAACGCCGACTGCCCGGCGATCGCTTCCCCCAGCAGAACCGCGCGGTCGCCCTCGTGATGGCGCTGCAGGTCCAGGACAAGCCGACCTCGCCCCGCGTCTCCCCCGACGATGTGCTCGCGGAACTCGACCTGCTCAAGCAGGCGGAACCGACCAATCCCGTCCCGTGGTTGCTGGCGGCCCACGTCGCCGAAAAGAGTGGCGACGGAGAACAGCTGCTCGTACAGGGACGCAAAGCCGCGGAACTCGCCCCCCAGGATCCCGTCGCCTGGTACGCCCTGGCCAAGGCGGGCGATTACCTCGCCGACGACGACCCCGCCCGCGACGAATGCCGGCAGGCTCTGGCGAAGGCCCTCGCCCTCGATCCCGAAAACTCGCACCTGCTCCGCCTGCAGGCGAAAACCCTCGCCTACGCCCGCGACCCCGCGGTCATCCCGGTGCTCGAACGCCTCGCCAGCCAGACCGCCCTGCTCGACCTGGTCCGCCGCACCGATGGCGCGAAAGGCGACCCCCGCGAACTCATCGACGCCGCCATCGACGCCGCCCGGAAAGAAGACTGGTCCACCGCCGCCGTCTCCGCCGAACGGTTGGGTAACATCATCATGCGGCAAGACTGGGTCCGCAGCGACCTCCGCCGACTCGAACCCAATCCGCTCAACTACATCGCCCTCGACTTCCAGACCGCCGTCGAGTCCCCTGCAATTCCCCTCCCCCCGCTCGCCGTCCCGCAGTTCGCTCCGTCGCAAAAACTCCCCCCCCTCGCCGGCCTGGCCTCGGCCACCCCCGCCACCCCTCTGCAGCTCGAACTCGCCGACGTCGACAGCGACGGACGCCTCGACCTGCTGGTCCTGGCCGAAAAGTCGCTGCAGATCTTCACCCAGGGCGACGCGGGCTGGCGGCCCCTGCTCGAACACCCGCTCACCGGCCAATTCACCCGCCTGCTCATCGCCGACCTCGATCGCGATGAATCGCCCAAAGAACAACCGCGCCCCACCGAACCACTGGCCCCGGCTGACCCCCGCGTCTGTGGCACCGCCGACCCCGACTTCATCCTCTCGGGACCGGCGGGCCTGCTGGTTCTCAAGAACGAACTGCAGGAGGAAGGGGGTCGCCAGCTGGTGGTGGTCTCCCAGCCCGAACCGTTCGCGGCACTCCGCGACCTCACCGCCGCCACACTGGTCGACCTCGACCAGGATGGCGACCTCGACCTCGCCCTCGGTCCCGACCAGGGGGTGCAGTTCTGGCGGAATCGGGGCGATCTCGTGTTCGAAGATGTCACCTCCCGCTCGCAACTCCCGCCCCCCGCGACCCGCGTCAGCGAACTGACGGTCGTCCACTGGAACCACGACTGCTTTCTCGACCTGATCGCCCTCACGGCCACCGGGGAGGTCGCCTGCCTCGAAAACGTCGGGCATGCGACGTTCCGCTGGCGCCCCCTGCCAGAAGGTTTCCGCGGTTTGGGGACAGCCTCCGCGCTCGCCGTGCTCGACGCCGATGGCAACGCCGACTGGGACCTGATCGCCACCGGCCCCCAGGGAACCAGCGTGGCCCGCAGCCGGGCGGGTGACGTGGGCGAAGTGCAGTTCCTCGACCTGCGGTCGCATCGCGGGCGGCCCGCCGAGCGGCTGCTGCTGGGCGACTTCAACAACGACTCGTGGCTCGACGCCCTCACCTGGACTGCCGGAGCAAACGGCTCGGAAGCCGACCTGCTGTGGGGCGCCGCCGCCGGCCAACTGACCCCCAACTTCGCCGGGACTGGCCTCCCCGGCCAGTTCCGCGACGCGACCCTGGGCGACCTCGATGCCGACGGGGACCTCGACCAGGTGGTCGTCACCAGTACCGGCCTCGAGACCTGGGAGAATCCCGGCGTCGCCGAACATCACCACACCACAATCCGCCTGCGGGCACAACCCGCCGACGCGGTCGCCCGCGTCAACCATCTCGCCCTGGGCAGCGTGGCGGAGTTGTGGGTTGGCAGCGAAGTCCGCCGGCAGATGGTGACCGGTCAGTTCACCCACTTTGGCATGGGCCGACAGCCCCAGGCCGATCTGCTCCGCGTGGTCTTCACCAACTGCGTGCCGCAAAACCACCTCCGCCCCGAGGCCGATCAACCCGTCTGCGAGGTCCAGTTCCCCTCGACCTCGTGCCCGTTCGTCTACGCCTGGAATGGCGAACGCTTCGAGTTCCTCTACGACTTCCTGTGGGGAGCCCCGCTCGGCCTGCAGTTCGCCGAGGGGGTCATCGCCCCCGCTCAACCCGCCGAGCACCTGCTCATTCCCGGAGAGCGGCTCCAGCCGCGCGACGGCCGGCTGGTGCTGCAACTGACCGAGGAACTGCAGGAAGCGACTTACATCGACCGCCTGCAACTGATCGCCGTCGACCATCCTGCCGAGGTCGAGGTCTTCACCAATGAAAAGGTCGGCCCCCCTGACGTCGCCGCGCATCGACTGCACACCATTCGCGAGCGACACGCCCCCGTCGCGGCCCGCAGCTCCTCGGGGCGCGATCTGCTCGATGAACTGCTGCTCGCCGACGGGCGCTACGCCCGACCCTTCGAAGCCCCGCTTCGCTCGGGCCGCGTCGAAACGCACTTCCTCGAACTCGACCTGGGGGACCTCGGCCCGCCGGAGCAGCTCGGCTCGCTGCTGCTGGTCCTGTCGGGGCACATCTACCCGACCGCCACTTCGGTCGCGATCGGACTCGGGCAGAATCCCGCCTATCCCCCCGGCCTGCCCCCGCGCCTGCTGCTCCCCGATGGACAGGGAGGCTGGCGCGTCGCCCGCGACTTCACCGGCTTCCCCGGCGGGAAGAACAAGACCATCGTGCTCGACCTGACGGGGCTCTTCACCTCGCCCGACTATCGCCTGCGACTCGAGACCAACTTCGAGTTCTGCTGGGACGAGGCGTTCTTCGCCCGCAATGAACAGCCGGTCGAAGTCCGCGAAACCCTGGTCCCCCTCGCCCGGGCCGATCTGCATTACCGCGGCTATTCCCAGCGAGTCCCGCAGCCCCATCATGCCCCCGACACGTACTTGTACGACCAGGTCGAAACGAGCTGCGTCTGGCTCCCCATGGACGGACTCTTCACCCGCTGGGGCGATGTGCAACCGCTGCTCGAGACCGCCGACGATCAGCTGCTGGTCTTTGGCTTTGGTGACTATGTACGCAACAAAGTGCGTTATGTGCGTGATATTCAAGGTGTTGAGACTCTCATCGACCCTGTTACGCTGATAGATCAACTTAGGCGCGGTGAAGCGCAAGGCGATTGCGATGATATGTCGCTCTTGATTGCGGCGCTTTTATTGTCTGTAGGCCATTCACCTTACTTTAGAATCGTAAAATACAGAAAAGATGCTCCGGGCTATAGCCATATCTATGTTGTGGATTATGATAGAAACCACGGGGAGCGGGTAAAACGCCGAATATCGCTGGATGCGATCATGAAAAGGCAACCCATTGGCTATGAAGTACCCCACGCAAGCGGTAGGGAGTTTAAGGTATAATGGCGCAGCACCCTTTACAGTTTGAATCAAAACAGTTTACTAAAGAAATCAACATAGCTAGTTTAATAGGTAAAGTATTGGCTGGCGCTGTGACAGCTATCGCCGTTCGATGGGTTGTCGAGAAAATTGATATTTGGATGGGGCGAAAATCATGACTCATACCGTAAAATCTGGTGAAACGCTTGGAACGATTGCAGCAAAGTACCTTGGAGACAAGTCTCGGTACACGCAAATTCTGGCTGTTAACCCACAAATCACGAATCCTAATCTGATTAAAGTCGGGCAAGTGATTAAAATCCCGACCACAACGCAATCTATTGTGAGTGTAGCCTCCGCAGGACAGGTCGTTGCGGCTAAACCCGCAGCCTCATCCTCACTTGTCCCGGTTCCTGCCACTCCTACTCCGCTGATCGCCGACGCTCAAGGTGGAGCTATCGTTCAAGAATCTTTACTTGATCGGCTGAAAAGTAAAAAAGGTCTGCTCATCATGGTTTTGATCGGTGCAGGACTTTATTTCTACGCCGCTAGC
>CAIUHT010000580.1 GCA_903898975.1 uncultured Planctomycetaceae bacterium | reverse complement strand
CGGGCCAGAGAACTGGCACCGGTGGGACATGCGCGAGCCGGTGCTGACGTCACCCATCCTGGACGCCGACATCCTAGCGCTCGTGCAGGGCTTGTACACCAGCTTCCTGACACCGGCATACATCGCACGCAAGCTCGGATCGATCTTCCAGAGCCGCGATCATTTCACGTACTACGTCGTGCGAGGCAGCAAATACCTTGTTGGCCACATGCTAGATTTCCTGCCATCACAGGTTGCGGGTTCGTCGCAACCTGCTCGCTTCTCCCAAGTTGGGCCCGCAACCGGTACGGTCGAGTTGCCGACGAAGCTGTACTCGGCGGGTGCGCCTTGAGCATCCCGACGATCATGTCACGAACCGTTGGCGATTGGCGAGAATGGACATAACCGTCATCATCCCGTGCTTTAACGAAGAGCACCGGTTGCGGAAATGCCTGCAGTCCATCCGAGATCAACAACACGCTGGTTACAACGTGAACGTCGTTGTCGTTGATGACCTGTCGACGGACGCAACGGTGGCCGTTGCTCGAGAATACGGCGCGACAGTTTGCACCAGCGGGCACCGTGACATTGAAGTCAGCAAGAAGATCGGGCTGGAGGGCACCTCGTCACCACTGGTGCTCTTCCTTGACGCGGACAACTGGCTCCCTTCCGATGATTGGCTCGATGTCGCGAGGCGGGCGCTTCTCGATCACCCCGAGGCAATCGGGGCCCAGTCCGCGCGATTCCACTACGCGCCAGAAGACCCTGCAGCCAACCGATACTGCAGCCTGTATGGATTCACTGATCCTGTGCCCTTCTACCTTCGGGTGAGGGATCGCCTGATGGTGACCGAGGAGGCATGGAACCTGGGTGGACGCATCGTTGCCGATGCTGCCCAGTACTGGCTTCTGGAGGCAGACGCAGGCCGACTACTCACGTTCGGGTCCCAAGGCTTTCTCACCCGCACGGCCGATGCCAAACAACATGCCCCCGGTCGTCGATTCTATCACATGGACTTCGTGTACCAGAGAGTTCGCTCGGGTCACCCACGTATCGTGCTGCTCAAGCAGCCCGTCGGCCACGATGGATGCGCAGACACCCGCGGATTCCTCCGCAAGCTCGTGCGGAATATCACCCTGTTCCACAGGGCGCATGACCGAGCATTCACCTACAACCTGTCCTTCAAGGACAAAGTCATGGTCGGGGCGGTGATGCTCACCGGCGTCGTTCCGTTGGTGGATGCGTTCCGAGGATTCTTGCGCGGTCCTCGCGACCCCGCGTGGTTTCTGCACCCAATCCTCTGCATTGCCGTTGGCGCGCTGTACTCATGGTCGCACCTTCGTTTCCTCGTCGGGAATGTCGTTTCCCGGAGTCGACGATGAGGTGTATGGCCTGCGGAGAAGCAATGAGTGTGCCTTGGGTTGTGCGCAAAAGCGCGCCGTTCCCCGGGGTACGGTACGTCCGATGTCGCGAGTGCATGACGGTGCAGGTGGCGGAGGCACCGCCAGCCGGCCAGATCGCCGCGTTCTACGACCGCTTTTACATCAACGACGCGCAGCAAACGCTGCTCGCCCGATTGCTTGGCTGGCTGCGTGGCGTGAGCGAGCGCGCGCGCGCTCGCTCGCTCGTGGCGCACGCGATGAGGCAGTCTGGCGGATTCGTTCCTTCAGGATCGCTGGTCGATTTCGGGTCAGGGAATGGAATGCTTACCCGTGCACTCCGGGCGGCCGGAGGTCCACGTGCGCACGTCATAAGTATCGACGCCGCGCAGGATGTGCTCTCGCTCCATGGTGTTGCCAACGAGACGTGGCACGTTTCCGAAAGCGAACTCCTGCAACGGTTGGGTGAGACCACTCTCCGTTTCGGAGCCGTCTTCTTCTCGCATACCTTGGAGCATTTCGTGGATCCGCTCGGCGTGCTGCGTGCGGTCACCTGTCGCCTCGCTGACGATGGGCGCATTCATGTTGACTGTCCGAGCGGCCTTCATCCCATTTATACGCACACTAGCGACCTGAACATCCCGGATTTCATGTTCGTCACGCCCAAGGGCGTGAGATCGCTTGCCAAATTAGCTGGTTGCGATGTGCTGGACTTGCAGGGAATCAGCCCGGGACCATCGTTTCT
>CAIUHT010000579.1 GCA_903898975.1 uncultured Planctomycetaceae bacterium | reverse complement strand
TCAGCCAGGAGGCGATCCAAAATCGTCTCAAGGTGCCCCGCAGGGCCAGTCTGAGGGAATGGGCAAACGCCCCAAACCAGCGAGTGAGCGGGAGGGAACTGGTCGCGAGCAGGGGGGCCCCTCGTCGCCCGGAAAGGAAGGGAGCGAGCAAACGGCTCCAGGAGATTCCGGTATAGAGCGCGGCGGGGCTTCCGATAAGAATCCTGGCCAAGCACCGGGTGAGTCGTCGCGTAACCAGCAGTCTCAGCCAGGGGGCCGGAAAGACTCCCAGGGACAGGCAGGCCAACGCGGAGGCGAAGCGGGCCGCGATTCCCGGGCCGGAGGCTCGAGCCAGCAGGGCTCGGCCCAGGGTTCAGGACCAGGTACGGGGAATGGCAATCGTTCCGTGCTGCCAGCCGACCGCGGGGAAGGCCCCGCTGGCAACGGGGCTGGGGCGGGTGACGCAGGCGGACCGGGCGAACTTGATCCGGTGGAAGACGCTCCCGCTCCGTCCGCCGACCACCTGCGAGAGGCGAGCAACCTGATTCTCAAGAATCTGCAGGGGCGTCTCGAGCGGGGTGAAGTCGATGAAGAGCTGCTCAAGGAATATGGCTGGAAGGATCTCGGAGCGCTGGAAAAATTCGTGAGCCGACTCGAAGAACAACTGGAGGCCGCAGATGACAATTCCCCCGAGGCCCAGGCTCGGCAGAAGGAGTTTGATGAACTCCTCAAGAGCATGGCGCTGTCGGGGCAGACTCAAAAGCGACGGGAAGGGCAGGGGGGAGTGCGACGCGTAGACCAGGTCGAAGCCCGTCGCCGGCCTGTTCCCTCCGAGCTGCGCCAGCGGTTCGATGCCTTCACCCGCAGCCTGTCGCAGCCTCGCGGACCGGCGACCAAGGCTCCAGCAGGAGGCCCGGCAGGTTCCGAATCTCCCGCTTCCAAAACCAGCCCGAAAAAGTAGTGCCGAAGGTCGACCTGCCCGGCTGATTCGTCTGGACCACGGTAGCACTCACTCGCGTGACTCCAAGGGGCCGGGGAGCGAGCCGGCGGGGTTCTGTGGCAGCTTTCCCCGGTTCGCCAAGCACCCATCGGCCGCAACTCGCGGAGTTCCGCCATGTTCGGTTCTTGTGGACTGCGAAACGCGATCGCGGCGAAGCCCCCCCTCTGTGACGCGGACCCTGCGTGACACGCACACGGGGCCACAGGCACGCAGAGTCGGCTCACCGTGCCCCACGCAGAGCGTGTCATGAACAGGCTGGGTCACACGCACCGTGTGACCGGCAAATCGTTCCCGAAAGAGAGGCGACCAATGTCCCTGCGGGCTTACCTGCAAACCCTGCATCGGTGTCGGGGGCCCCGCGAGGTTGTCATTCCCACCATGGGTGCGGCCCGCGAGTGGATGCAGTTGGGGACACACCCCCTCGATTTCATCTATGCCCCGTCGGCCATGGGACAGGCTCCGTCGCTGGGCCTGGGGCTGGCACTCGCCCGCCCCGACCTGCAAATCACTGTGTTGAATGGCGATGGCTGCCAATGGATGAACCTCGGTTGTCTGCTGACCATCGCCGGGTGCGGGCCCGCCAACCTGCGACTGGTGATCTGCGACAACAACAGCTACGAGGTGACGGGGGGACAGCGAACCGCGGCCTCGGGACAGTCAACCGACTGGCGGCAGATTGCCCGGGGTTGTGGCTGGGAGCGGGTGCATGAGTTCGCGACCCCGGCAGAGTGGGCCGGAGCGTGGGACGATCTGCGCCAACTGCCAGGTCCCAGGCTGCTGGTCTGGCGGTACCCCCCCGACCCGTCCGGGACGGTGCCCAAGTCTCCCGCGCCGCCACCTGGCCGCGCCCGGCAATTGGCCGAGCGACTGCGGGCCCTCCCCATGGCGCCCCACTGGACCTGACTACGGGTCAGGTCGGCCCGACGCATCGGTGACACCGACACACGAGGGCTGCCGATCAACACGTGACCGCGACAAACAAGCAACGCTGAAAATCACGTGACCACAATCAACACGTGACTAACACAACCAAGTCCCTTGCCCGGGGACGTCGCCATGGAAACACGCCGAGGGCGTAGCCCCCCGGCAGACCTGAAGTAGCGCGGAGGAGTGGCCCGAATGAGGCCTGATTCTTCCCGCGCGGAGCGCGGTTGACTCCGCACGCCACCAGGGGACGAAACCACCAGCTCGG